>NZ_JAOQNS010000005.1:300000-413047 GCF_025961475.1 Rhodobium gokarnense
GTCGCGAAGGCCATCGAAAAAGGCGATCCGCACCTCGTTCGGCAGTTCCGTCTCCTGGCCCCTGGTGACGGTCATGCGCGGATCGTCGTCAGCCTCGACAGCCAGATCGTCGGCGTCGATCTCGATCCGGCTCTGGCACAGATAGTCGGCAAAGCGCAGAGCCCGGCCGCTGTCGACGGCGGAGAAATGGAAGGTGGCGGCGAGCGGCTCCAGGATGTCACGGGCGCTCTGCGGACTGTCGACGACATAGCCGTCAAGGACGCCGGACACACCGGCGATCTCGAAATCGTCGACCTCGTGCTCGTCCAGCACCGCCTCGATGAGGGCGGCGAGCGTGACGCCGCCGAGGCGGCCGGTCAGCCAGTGGCCGAGATGCCAGTTGTCTCCGTCCGACCAGACGTCGATGAGCGCGGGAAAGGCCGGATAGGGCCGCGCGTCCCAGGTCCAGAAATGGATGTTGTCCGGGTTCAGCATGCGCCCGCCATAGACGGACGAGATCGGGTTGGAGCCCGCCACATAGTCGGGATCGGACGGCTCCCAGTAGGACATCGTCGCTTCCAGGAAGCGGCGCTGCATGAAGTCGTCGCGGCGACCGCTGGAGAAATAGGGAAAGAAGGATTCCGAGGACTTCGGGTCGTAGAAGACGTTCGGCTGGTTGGCGCCGCGGTCGATCGCCGGACAGCCGAGCTCGGTGAACCAGATCGGCTTGGATTCCGGCACCCAGGCCGTGTGCGAGGCGGCCTCGCTGCCGCCCGGCCGGTCGTAATGGCGGTGCGACCACCAGGCGATCAGGTCCTTGTAGCGGAACACCCAGGGCTTGCCGTGGGCGCCGTCGGTGATCGGCGAGCGGACCTGCTTGTTGCGGTCGCTCGTCGAGGCGTAATACCAGTCGAAGCCCTCGCCGCCCGCGACGTTGGCGCGCAGATAGTCAAGGTCGTAGACCGAGCAGGCGTCTGCCGTATCGTCGTGGTCGCCATCGCGCCAGTCGGCGAGCGGCATGTAATTGTCGATGCCGACCATGTCGACGGCGCTGCTCGCCCAGAGCGGGTCGAGGTGGAAATAGACATCGCCGCTGCCGTCGGTCGGCTGGTAGCCGAAATACTCCGACCAGTCGGCACCGTAGGTGATCTTGGTCGACGACCGCAGCACCGCGCGGACATCGCCGGCGAGATCGGTGAGCGCCTCGACGAAGGGAAAGATCGCCGCGCCCGAGCGCACCTGGGTCATGCCGCGCATTTCCGCGCCGATCAGGAAGGCGTCGACGCCGCCGGCCTTTTCGCAAAGATGCGCGTAGTGGAGGATCATCCGCCGATAGCTCCACTCGCTCGGCCCTGTATAGGCGACCTCGCCGCCGGCAATGGTGAAATCGTTGCGGTGGCAGGTGCCGACGAAGTTCTCCACCTGGCTGCGGGCGGCAGAGGTCTTGTCGGGCGAGCTCCCCTCTCCCGGCGCCGGATGGCAGGTGATGCGGCCGCGCCAGGGATAGGGCGGCTGCTCGCTGCGGCCATAGGGGTCCGGCAGGCCGCTTGAGGCCTCAACGTCCATCAAGATGAAGGGATAGAAGACGACGCGGAGCCCGCGGCTCCTCAGGTCGCGGATCGCCGCCTCCACCGTCTCGTCGGACGGCGTGCCGCCATAGGCCGGGCGGCCGTTGATCTGCGAGACCAGATGGGCGTTGGCGCGGCTGAGGGTGGCGACGCCCCAGGTGGCGCCCCTCATCTTGCGATTGCGATCTTCCACGCCCGGCTTCAGATCGCAGACGCCGCAGCGCAGATCGTCGCCGAACCAGGCGACGACGAGGGCGACGCTCGCAAGGTTCGGGCAGAGCTCTTCCAGCTCGTCGATCGAGGCCAGCCAGTCGGTCTCGGCAACGCCGGTGTGGCGGTTGTCGCTGATCGTCTCGCCGTCGCCGCCGCGGCGCGTCACCAGCCGGTCGTAATAGCCGAACTCGGTGGAGGACGGGATGACGGTCACCGCCTTCACCATCTTCTCCAGCCGGTCGATGACGTGGACGACCTCGAAGGTGAGCTGCGGCAGGCGGTTGCCGAAGGCCTCCAGGGGCATGCGCTCGAACACCACATAGGCGGTGCCGCGATAGCCGGGGGCGGCGCCCGTCCCCTCGACCTCCTCGATCAGCGGATCGGGGTCGGCGCCCGACGTGCCCTTGTGGATGCGGAAGTCGTAGAGCGACTGGTCGAGCGGCTTGCCGTCGGCCCAGATGCGGGCGATGCGGGTAACCGGCCCCTCGCACAGGGCAACGGCGAAATTGGCGTAGTAGCTGTAGGTGGTGGTGGTCGTGGTGCCGCCCCCGCCCTTGCCGCCGCCGCTTTCCTCGACCTCGACCACCTCCTCGTAGTCGGTCGCCCAGATCACCTGGCCGGCGATGCGCGCGCGGCCGTAGACCTTGGGGATCGGCCGGCCCTCGGTCGAAGACTGGACGGAGAGATCTGAAAGCGGCGCGCCGATGGTCCTTTCCGTGTTCGGCGCAAAGAGGCTGCGGTCGATGACGTTGCCGGCGAGCGCGCCGACGGCACCGCCGATGACGGCACCTAAGCTGCCGAACAGGGCGCCGCCGACGGCCTGGCCGGCCACTTGCAGGACGAGGGTCGACATCTGTCGGTCCCTTTCAGTCGGTCAGATCGGGGAAGGAAAAGGCGTGGGCGAGCCGGCGCGCCCAGGACGGGACGAGCGCTGCCTCGGCGACGGACCGGCCCTCATGGGCATGGACGATGCGGCCGGGGCCAACGAGGATCGCGGCGTGCTTTGCCGGCAGGTGCGGGCGCCAGCGAAACAGCACGACATCGCCGGCACCGGCTGCCGCGACGTCGATGGTGACAAGGTGGCGTTCGGCGGCGGCGAGAAGCGTGTCGGTGCCGCCGGCCTCGGCCCAGTCGGCGGTATAGGCCGGGACATCTTCCGGCTCGGAGCCATAGAGCGCCCGCCAGACGCCGCGGACGAGCCCGAGGCAGTCGCAGCCGACGCCTTTCCTGGAGGCCTGGTGGCGATAGGGCGTGCCGATCCAGGCACGGGCCTCGGCGACGATCGCGGCGCGGGTGACGGTCGACGTGGTCATGCCTTGTCGCGCCTCCTGCCCTCGTTCTCGCCCTCCGGCGAGGGATAGGAGAGCGCGAAGTCGTTGCCGGGCATATGCGGGAAACCGCGAAACGCCTCGGCATTGGCGAATTTCTCCCGGCAGGTGGCGAAGCGCTTGTCGCAGCCGGCCCGGATGGTGAAGGTATCGCCCTCCTCGATGGTGCGCCCCGCCGCCTGCCACAGGGTCAGGAGATGGCCGGCGCCGACCGTGTGGCGCTTGACCTCGACGGAAAACGACTTGTTGGCGCCGGAAGTCCAGGTCAGCGTGCCGCGGCTGAACCAGGCATCGTCGAAGCCGGCAAGGCCGCTCGCGGTGAGCGTGCGGCGGCCGTCGGTGTCGATGACCGTGCCGGTGGCCCTGTAGGTCGCAGTGGCGAGATTGACGCCGCAGCGCTCATCGCCGAGAACGGCGTCGCAATGGCTGGCAAAGATGCGGCCGCGCGGCTGGTCGAGCCTGGAGGCAAGGCTGCGCAGCTCGGCCCGGAACGCGCCGTCGGCGGTCTCCACCTCGCCGATATGGCCGGTCGCCACATGAAGCCGCTGGCCGACGGCCTCCCAATTGACCAGCCAGATTTCCACCCTTGCGTCGTCCCAGAGGCCGGCGCTGAGATCGCCCGCATCGAGACCGTCCAGCGCCAGCGCGCCGTCGACCTCGCCACCGGCGACGGCAAGGCCCGGCCCGGCCGTGAGCTCGCTGGCGGCAAGGCCCGCCGCCGGGTCGTAGGTCGTGCCGCCGAAGGCAAGCGGGCGGTCGTGGTCGGTGAAGCCGACCGTGACGCCGTCGTGCCGCTCCGCCTTCCAGCAATGGCAGAGCGTGGTGACGCCGCCGGCGAGGTGGTCGATGAGGTCTGTTGGAACGGTCTTCACGGCAGGATCTCCAGGAGCGGCACGCTCGGCAGCTCGCCGGCCTCGAAGGCGGCCAGGTTGATTTCCAGCCGATCCGTGTCGAAGCGCACCGGCACGTCGAACTCGAAGCCGGCCCTGACGACGGCCCCGTTCGCCGGCGTTGCCGCGGAGGTGAAGGTGGCGATGCCGGTCGACGCATCGAGGGTGAAATCGGCGCCGTCGTCCTTTTCCGCGCCGTCGACGGCAACGCGCACCGTGCCGGCGACCGGCTTGGCGATGGTGCGGGTGTATCTGGTCGACGAGGCGCCGTAGACCTTGACGAGCTGGAAGGTGCGGGTCGCGCCGTCGCCGGTGGCGACGTAGCAATCGGTCGGGGCGGGCGCCCCACCCGGCGCGCAGGACTTCCAGTCGAGCGGGTCGCGGAACCGGAACCCATGCAGCCGGCCGCGCCTCTCCTCGAAGAAGACGATCACCTCGTGCAGGTCGTTGAGGGTGCGGATGCCGTAACCGGCGTCGAAGCGGCGGCGCGATTCGGCCCAGCGCGTGTTGCGCTCCTCGCGGCCGGAACCGAGGCGCACGACTTCGGTCTGGCGCTCCGGGCCGCCGGTGGAATTGAAGGCGAGATCGGTCGGAAAACGGACCTCGTGGAAGGCCGGTACGGACATCCAAAAACCTCGTCAATTTTGATGTAACGCAAGGAAACGGCACATCGGAGAGCGCATTCTGGCATTGCAATGCACCCGGTATGGGCAGACGTGCCGACCGGGCAAAAAAGCGGCACTTGCTGCCGCGGCCCAGAAACATCAGGTCCCGAGCCCCTCCTCGTCGGCCCTGGTGTCAGAGCCCGCGCCGTCCCCGTCCGACGGCGCGGGCTAGCATTGTCGCCATCTGCCCCTTGGAGCGCCTGAAGCCGTCGACGTCCGGCGTCGTCACGTTGAAGGTGACATTGACGCCGTTGCCGGACCCGGCGCGCACGCCGAGGCGCCCGTCGGGGGAGCGCGCCAGCGGCAGGATCGCCTCCGCCCCCGCCTCGCCGGCAAGGCCGGTGCCGCCCTCCCCCATCGGAAAATATGTGGGCGCTGCGACGACGCCGCCGCGGGCAAAGGGGGTGATCGTTCCGGCGGTCGGGGACAGGATGCCGGTGACGCCGGAGGCAAGGCCGGAGGCCAGCGTTGCCGTCAGCGGCTTCAGCGCCTGATCGAGGAGCTTGCCGGAAATGGCGACCGCGACCTCGCGCATCACCGTGTCGAGCTTCTTGCCCTCCACGACCGCCGCCTTGAGGCCCGATGACAGGGCCGAGGAAAAGCCACTGGAAAGGGTCTTCAGCTCACGGAAGGTGCGGGCGAGGTCGTCGGCGGTCGCACGCATGTCGTCCAGGTCCTTGTCGTCGTCGAGGCCGGCCATGGTCAGTCATCCTTCGGGGCAGGTTCTTGTGCGGGCGTATCGGGAAAGAGCGTCATCAGGCGTTGCAGCCGGGCGCGGCCGGGCGGCGCAAGGCCCTCGGGCGCCGTGCCGAACGCGCCTTCCAGCGCGGCAGCAAGCTCCGGCAGGGTGAGGCGCCAGAAGGCGTCGGGGGCAAGCTTCAGGCGGCCGAGGCCGGCGCGCATCGCGGCTTCCCAGGGAAACGCCGCGACCGATGGCGTTACGGCCGCGGCGGCGGAGGGTTTTCGTCCGGCGACCCATCAGATGCCCCCTCACCCGCCGGCGTCTCGCGGGTGCCGAAGGTGGCCTTCAACAAGTCGGCGGCGATGCGGGCAAAGCCGGTGGCGCTGCCGTCGGCGGTCATCCTGGCGACGTCGGCATCGCTGACCGTCTCGCCGGCACCCCTTAGCCCCGCGCCGATGACCTTGACGAGGTCCATGGCCGACAGGCGCCCGGTCGCAAAGCGCTCGGCGAGGCCGGCGAGATCGTCGACGGCAAAGGCGGCTTCCAGCTCGGCAAGGGCGCCGAGGGTCAGGCACAGGACGCGCGGGCGGCCGTCGAGCAAAGCCTCGATCTCGCCGCGGTGGCGGTTGACCATCTTTTTTCCCCTATGCCCCGGTGAAGCTAAGTGCGCCGGCGGATTCCAGCGCCATGCTGTATGTCACCTCGCCGGCATGCTCGCCGGCATATTCCAGGGCCGTCACCTGGAACGGCGCCTCGATGGTGCCGAAGTCCGGCACGATCACCTGCCAGTCGCGGATGTCGCCGGCAAAGAAGATGCTCCGGACGGCCGCGTCGGACGATGCGTCCTTGAAGATGCCGGTGCCGGTGATGGAGGCCCGGCGCACGCCGGCGCCGGCGAGCAACTCCCGCCAGCGGCCGGCGGATTCGGAATCGGTGATCTCCACCGTTGCCGCGTTGAAGGCGATGGTCCGGGTGCGGAGCCCGGCGACGGTGGCAAAGGACCCGCCGCCCGTGGTGTCGACCTTCAACAGAAGGTCCTTGCCCTTTTGAGCGCCCATGATTGTCTCCGTGAATGATTAGGTGAGCGGTTCGGTGACGGCGCGAAAGCGCAGGTCGCCGCGAAAGCTTTTTTTGTCGGCGAGCTGGCGGACCTCCTGGCGCTCGCACCGCAGCGAGACCAGCCGGTGGTCGTCGAGGGAAAGGTCCGCATCGTGCAGCAGCGCGACGACGCGCTCGGCAATCGCGAACACCTCCTTCTTGCCGCCGCCGCGCGAGAGGACGGCGAGCGTCAGGCTGTGCTCCTCGATCGGGGCGATGTCGCCGTCGGCGTTGCGGGTGACGACCGGATCGAGCGCCACGAACGGCACGGCCGCGTCGCGCGGCGGGCCGTCATGGACGCGGGACCCGCCGGTCAGCGACGTCAGCTCCGCATCGCCGGAAAGCAGCGTATAGACGGCCTTTTGCAGGGCGAAGGCGGCGTGGGTCATCGGTGCTCCTCCTCGGCGAGGCATTCGGTCCAGCGGCCGCGTTCGTCCGGGTCGTGGGCGACGAGGATTTTCAGGACTCGCGTGCCGGCTTTGAGCCGCATGCCGCCGGCAAGGTCGGCGCGGCGGCGCAGGGTCACGCGGTGGGTGACGACACCGTCGAGGCGGCCGGCGATCTCCGTCTCGCTGGCGCTTGCCGGGGCGATCGCCGCCCAGACGTCGGCGACCGTCACCCAGGAGACCGTCGCCCCGCCGGCGCCGTCGGGCGTGCGCTCCGGCCGCTCTAGGGTCAGGCGGTGGCGCAGCTCGCCGATGGTCGGGGGCCGGGTCACAGGAGCCGGACCCGGTAGGGCGCGACGAGCGCGGAAAAGCCGAGCGGCACCATCACCATGGCGGCATCGTCGGTCGCCGCCTGGCGCTGTTCGTACCAGTGGGCGACGAGCATTTTGACCGCATGGCGCAGCGGCGCCGGGACCTCCGTTGCCGCAGCGCCATAGCCGGCGGTGACGTCGACCTCGATGCCGCCGAGGCGGCGGCCGGGGCGCGGCAGTCCCTCGGCAAAGGCGATGCGCGCGGGCACCGAGACGATGTCGGCCTCATAGGCGTCTTCGTCGATGACGGAGGGCGTGCCGTCGCGGTCGTAGACGCGGACCGCATCGACGCTGAGGACGGGGGAGACGGCAAGGTCGAGCCGGCCGTCGTCGCGGACCGCGTCGAACTGCAGGCGCCATTCCTGGGTCATCAGCCGGCGGTTCGTCACCCGCTCCACATGGGCGCGTGCCGCCGCGATCAGGCTCTCGACCAGCGCGTCGTCGGCATCCTCGTCGAGGCGGAGATGGTCCTTCACCTCGGAAAGGCTCACCGGCTCGTCCGCCGGCGGGGAAATCAGTGTCTGCGGCATTTAAAAGGGTTCCCGGAAAAGGCGGCGGCCCCGGAAAGGGGCCGCCAGTCGGTCGCGGTCACGGGGAGGAGGAGACCGGACGGGAGAGATGTTTGGTTCGGTTGTTGGTCTGATCGGTGGGTGGGAGGTCCGTTGGCGCCCGCCGCATAGTTTCCGGCATGGCCTTGGGGCATTCGCATGCCGAGCCGCCGCCTGGATTGCTTCGCTGCGCTCGCAATGACGATTTTCTCAGTAGTTTCAATGTCATTGCGAGGGTCCGCAGGACGGGGAGCGGCGCGTGACGCGAGCCAGGGCAGGCCGACGCGGCAATCCATTTTGCATTTCGGCATGGTCCGTCGCTGACGCATTTGCCTCTCCCACCAACCCAACACCCTGCCGTCACCCCGGGCTTGACCCGGGGCCTATTGCCCATCACCGCGCGGTATGTCGTCGGTTGGTGGAACGAAGCCATGGCGCGGTTCTCGACCCTGTCCGGACCCGTAACGGCATACCGTGTCGAGGTGGGCATTAGGCCCCGGGTCTCCGCTTCGCTCCGCCCGGGGTGACGGCAGAGGGTGTCGTGCAGAAGGAGCACCGATCGAAGCCGCGAGGCGTCGCAAGGCCGAACGGCCGCCGGCGCCGATGCGCCGCCCCGCGGAGGCCAGCGAGCGAAGCGAGCGCTCGGCCGTGAGCGACAAATCGAGCCCAAAGGGCTCGCAAGGCCGAACGGGCGCCGGCCGGTCAGGCCGCCGCCGCGGAGCCGCGAGCGGAGCGAGCCTGGCGTGAGCGAGAAGTCGAGCCCAACGGGCTCGCAAGGCCGAACGGCCGCCGGCGCCGATGCGCCGCCCCCGCGGAGGCTAGCGGGCGAAGCCCGCGCTCAGCCGTGAGCGCAAAAAACCAAAGCCCTAGCTGGTTCCGAACTTCAGCAGCTTGATCGCATCGAAGTCCTGCACCCCGCCGCCGACGCGCTTGGTGGTGTAGAAGAGCACGTAGGGCTTGGCGGAATAGGGATCGCGCAGGACGCGCACGCCCAGGCGGTCGACGATGAGATAGCCGCGGCGGAAGTCGCCGAAGGCGATCGCCATCTTGTCGCTGGCGATGTCCGGCATGTCCTCGGCCTCGGTGATGGGGAAGTTCATCAGCGTCGCCATGCCGTCGGCCGTCGCCGGCGGCTGCCAGATGTAGTTGTCGTCGGCGTCCTTCAGCTTGCGCAGCTCCCCTTGCGTGCTGCGGTTCATGACCCAGCGCGCATTCTGGCGATAGCCGGACTTCAGCGTGTAGACGAGGTCGATGAGGATGTCGGACGGGGTGTCGGCCGGGAAATCGGCGTCGACGCCGGTCGCCACATAGCCGAGCTTCTTCCAGGCCCAACTGGACTCGGCAATCGTGTCGTAGTCGAGGAAGCCGCGCGGCTTGGCATCGCCGTCGCCGGAGACGAAGGCGCTGCCCTCCTGTTCGGCGAAGGCCGTCTCGACCTCGGCCGCCAGCCACTCGTCGATGTTGACGGCGGTGTCGTCGAGGAGCGTCGCGGTCGCCGCCGGCATGGCGTAGAGCTCCATGGTCGGGAAGCTCAGCTCGTCGAGCGTCGGCGCGGCGGTCGGCGTGCGGTCCGTCGTCTCGCCGACCCAGCCGACGGCCGGGCCGGAGATCGAGAACGGCTTCTTGTAGACGGAGGACGAGACCTGGCGCACATCGGCGATGGCGCGGATCGGCGAGACCTCGGCAAGGCGCCGCATGATCTCCGTTTCCGTCTCGTCGGGCACCAGATAGCCGCCATCCGGGTCGGAGCCGACGGAGAGCGCCTTTTCCTCAAGACGGTGCAGGCCGTCGTCGCGGCCGGAGCGGACATAGGCGTCGAACGCGGCCTTGTGCTCCAGGCCGGCGATGCTGGTGCGGCCGCGCTCGAAGCCGAGGCGCGGACGCTGGGACTTGATCAGATAGCCGTCGATGAGCCGCTTCTGGTCGTCGAGGGAGCGGTTCAGCCGGTCGAGCTTTTCTTCCGTCAGCGGGTCGCTGCCGCGCTGGCGCTCCAGGTCGGAAAGGCGCCGGTCGTTGGTCTCCTTGAAGGCCTCGAAGGCGGCCATGAAGTCCTCGAAGGCCTCGGCCATTTCGAGGGCACTTGCGGGGGCGGACGGGCGCGCCGTCGCCGGAACGGTGGGGGTCGGCATTTCGGATTACCTCGTGGTTTGCAGGTGTCGGGTCGCCCGGAGCAGCGCGCTCCGGAGCCGGTCTTCGGCGGTGTCGGCAGCGTCCGGCGTGCCGGTGAGCGCCCGGTAGCCCCCGGTGAGGAGCGCGCGGGCGGCCTTTCGCGTCAGCCCAGCGTCCTGCGTGAGCCAGCGTTCCAGTTCGCGTCTCGTCGGGAGCGTCCCTGTCGCCGTCTTCACCGAAGCGACGCGGGCGCCGGGCAGCATCGGGAAGGTGACGACGGAGATCTCCCAAAGGTCGATTTCGATGAGCCGGCGGATGCCGGTGCGGGCCTCGCTGCGGCCCTTGACCGTGCGAAAGCCGATGGAAAGGCCATCGAGCGCGCCGGCGCGCATCAGCTCAAGCACCTCCGCGCCACGGGCGACCGAGGTCATGAGCTGGCCGCGCACGAACAGGCCGGTGCCGTCCTCGGCGACCTCGGTCCACACCCCGATCGGCTCGGCCGGGTCGTGCTGGTAGAGCATCTTGATGCCGGCGGCCCCGCGGGCGCGAAGGCTGGCGGCGAAGGCGCCGGGCTCGACGAGGTCGCGGTTGAGGTCGATGAGGCCGAAGAGGCTGGCATAGCCGGAAAAGCTGCCGTCGGCCTCAACCGAGGTGAGGTCGGCGCGGGCGAACTTCACCTCGCGCCCGAAAGGATCCGCGCTCGTCATTTTTCTATCCGTTTTTCGAAGGATCGGAGTTTCGCTCAGTCCGCCTTGCGCGCGCCGTAGCCGAGGGCCTCGCGCTTTTCGTCGTCGGTGAGGAAGTCGGCGGCGGAGACCCGGCGCCACAGGGCCTCGCGCTCGCCCGACAGCGCCTCGATGGCGTCGAGGTCGGCGGAGAGCCTCAGCCGCTCGCCGAAGGTCGGGGCCAGCCAGGCGCTGAGGGAGGACGCGGTGCGGCGGACGAGCGGCAGCACGGTCTGGCGCCAGAAGGCGCGGCTCGCCTCACGGTAGTTGGCGTAGGTGTTGTCGCCGGGAATGCCGAGCAGCATCGGCGGCACGCCGAAGGCGAGCGCAATCTCCCGGGCGGCGAGGTTCTTGGCCTCGATGAAATCCATGTCCTGGGGAGACAGGCCCATCTGCTTCCAGTCGAGCCCGCCTTCCAGCAGCAGCGGCCGGCCGGCATTGCCGGCCCCGGCGAAGCCCTCCTCCAGCTCTTTCTTCAGGCGCTCGAACTGTTCCTCCGTCAGGTTGCCGCCCTCGCGAGCCTGGTAGACGAGGGCGCCGGAGGGCCGGGCGGAATTGTCGAGGAGCGCCTTGGCCCAGCTTCCGGCCGCGTTGTGGATGTCGATGGCGACCTGGGCCGCCTCGATGGGCGGAAAGCCGTAATGATCGTTCGTCGGATTGTGCAGGGAAAGGTGCAGGATCGGCGGCGTCGACCCCACCTGGTCGAAGCGCACGGTGCGGCCCGCAACGGTGTATTCATAGGCCGCCGGCCAGCCGTCGGTTCCCGGCACCACCTTCATGCGGTCGGGGCGGAGCGCATGGAGTTCGCGCACGTCGCCGTCGAGGCCGACGGCCTCCACATAGGCGTTGCCGGCGATCATCAGCGCGCCGATGACCTCTTCCAGGAACGCATTGCCGGACTGGCGCGGATTGGGGCGGGCGAGAAGGTCGAGGAGCGGATGGGCGTCGAACTCGCGGGCGCCGTCGTGCAACAGCCAGGAGACCGAGCCGGCGGCCTCGGCGATCATCCGGACCGAGCGATAGACGACGGCGTTGCGCGAGAACCCCTCGCGGGCAAGGGCCGCGTAGTCGCGGGGCGTCCAGACCGGGCGGCCGGCACTCGACAGGGCGATCAGCGGGCCGGTGCGGGACGCCTTCGCCTCGGGCACCTGAGGGGATATGGCGGCGGCGTCCGCGCCCCTGTTTTTCGGGCGCAGGCGGGAAAAGAGGGCCATCGGGAGAGTCCCTTTATCGGATTTTGCGAAATTCAGAAGGACCGGAGACGCGGGGCGCCGGACGTATCGAGCATCAGGGCCGTCAGCGCCCAGACGAGGGCATCGACCCGGTCCGGCGAGCGGCCTTTCGCCCTCCCCTCCACGCCGAAATCGCACATCTCGTCCTCAAGCTTCGGCAGCGCGCCGACATGGCGGACCCTCCCCTGCTCGTAGAGGGCGGCGACGGGCTCGGCGCGGATCCACTTGCCGCGCGTGGCCCGCACGGCGATGACCGGGATCGTCGCGTCGACCTCGCGCAGCACCTGGGTGACCATCTCGCCGCCCTGGTTGACCTCGGCAACGAGGCTGTCGGCGGCAAAGCGGTGGTAGAGCTCGATCGCCCGCGAGGCCCATTGAGCGGGCCTCAGGCCCTGCTCGCTGGCGTCCTGCAGCACATAGGCGGCGCCGTCCGCGGCCCGGCCGGCGACGACGATGCCGCAGGCGTCGGCGCGCGCGCCGGAGGAGGCCGGCGGGTCGATGGCGACGACGATGCGGCCGAGATCGGGCGGGCGCTCGACCCTTGAGGCATCGAACATCTCCCGGCGCCAGAGGGCGTCCGGCCGGTCCTCGATCATCTCGCCGTCGAGCTCCTGACGGCCGAGGCGCGAGCCCTTGTAGCGGCCGACGACGCGCTCCAGGAACCCCGGGGCCAGATTGGCGAGGTTCTCGCGCGTCGCCGCCCGGGAGACGACGGTTCCCTGCGAGGCCAGCAACTGCTTGACCAGCGGGATCGGCCTTGGCGTCGTCGTCACGACCTGGCGCGGCCGCTCGCCGAGCCGCAGCGCGAATTGCAGCATGTCCCAGGCCCTTTCGGCATAGCGCCATTTGGCGAGTTCGTCGGACCAGGCCGCATCGAATTGCGGCCCGCGCAACGCCTCCGGATCGTCGGAGGAAAAGGCGTGGGCGATGACCCCGTTCGGCCATTCCAGCCGGCGCCGGGAGGGGAACCATTCGGGCCGCTCGGCATTGCCATGCACCGCCAGCAGCCCGGAATCTCCCTCGATCATCACCTCGCGCACGTCCGCAAAGGTGTCGCCGACGAGCGCGATGCGGCCGGCGCGGGGGCCCGGGTTTTCGGGCGTGCCGAGCGCCAGCGTGCGGACCCACTCCGACCCCGCCCGCGTCTTGCCGGAGCCCCGGCCGCCGAGGATCAGCCAGGTCAGCCAGTCGCCTTCGGGCGCGAGTTGGTCGTCGCGGGCCCAGAAATCCCAGTCGTGGTTGAACAGCTCCAGGAAGGCGGGCGCGAGCCCGGCCAGCAGCTCGGCAGCGCTGGCGTCACTCTTTCCCGCCGCCGCGCATGCGAGCCAGTCGGCGCGCAAGCTCCTTGCGAAGGCCCTCAATGTCGCCGGAGGCGTCGTCGGTGCCGGAGGCGTTCTTTGTGGCGGCATCGAGCTCGTTCAGCTTGGCAAGGGTCTGGACCAGGGCGGCGATCTTGCGGGCGGAGGCGTCGTCGGCCTTGCCGGTCGTGCGGGTCGTGGACGGCTCGGCGAAGCGGCGCTCGATCTCCTCCACCTCGCGCTCATAGGCGCGGTAAAGGGCGGCGATGCGGCGCTCCTGGTCGCCCGCCTCCACCTTGGCTCCCGCCCGGCGCGGCTCGTCATAGCGCCGCTTCCAGTTGCCGGCCCTGACCCAGCGGTAGAGCCGGCTGCGGGAAATCTTTAAGGTCTCGCACGTCTCCGCGATGGAGAGCGTCCCGGCCTCATAGAGCTTTCGCGCCTGGTGCCGGAGCGCGTCGGCGTCGGGCGGGTCGGCGCCGGGCGGCTCCTGCGCGCCGTCGTCGGGCGGATCTTTTTCGGGCGTGTCGGTCATCAAAAAAGGGCCGCGTTTCCGCGACCCGCCCTTGGTTGTTTTGTCTGTCGTCTGGCCGCAGAGGCCGCGATCTGCCGAAGCGCCGCTTCTGGATTGCTTCGCTCCGCTCGCAATGACGAATTCGCTTATGTTTTCAACGTCATTGCGAGGGTCCAAAGGACGGGGAGCGGCGCGTGACGCGAGCCTGGGCAGGCCGACGCGGCAATCCATGCTGAGCCCAGCGCGCTCGACTGCTAGTGGTTGGTCTCTCCCGCCAACCCAACCTCCGTTGTCACCCCGGATTTGATCCGGGGCCTAATGCCCCTCACCCCGCGGTATGTCGTTGGTGCGGCGCAGGGCATTCGCGACCGTCACGCCCAATCCTAGACGGCATACCGTGCCGAGGCGGGCAATAGGCCCCGGGTCTGCGCTTCGCTCCGCCCGGGGTGACGGGAGAGCGAAGGGCGAACGGGGCGCATGGGCCGCAAGCGTCGCAGGGCATCGAGGCCTCAACGGAGCGGGTCGCCCGCATTTATTCCTAGAAGCCCCTCACCTGCTCCATCTCCCACGCAAGTATGGCGCCGCACCAATCGGTGCCGGCGCCGCAAGGCGCCTAGCGACCGAAACACTCCGGCTCGCCCAAACCTCCGTCGTCACCCCGGCCACATGACGGTTCTTGGACTGGGGCCTATTGCACCTCACCATCCGGTATGCCGTCAGTGGCGGAGAAGAGCATTGGCGAAAGCGGAAGCCAGACCGCGATGGCATACCGTGCCGAGGCGGGCAATAGGCCCCGGGTCTGCGCTTCGCTCCGCCCGGGGTGACGGGAGAGCGAAGGGCGCGCGGAGCGCCCGAACCCAAAGCTCAGCAGGCCATACGTGCCTCATGCGCAGCGGGTCACCCGCCTTTATTCCCAAAAGCCCCTCGCCCGCTCCAGCGCAAACGCACAAGCTTGGCGCCGCGCTTTCCAGCGCCGACATCGCAAACCAACTGGCGAGTGGAACACCGAGGATGCCGAGAGGGCGGCGCGCGGAGCGCGGGAGCCTAAGCGCCCTCGCGACTGAAACACACCGGCCCGCCAAACCCTCCGTCGTCACCCCGGCCCGCGAGCCGGGGCCTATTGCCCCTCACCGCGCGGTATGCCGTCGATGGCGCCGAGGACGCAAGCGAGCGCTGCGCTGGCAAGGGCCGGCACCGCGTTCCTGTCTGGATTCTTAGGAAAGGCCGCCGCAGCCGCAACTGCCGGACGATGGCACAACCCTAGCGAAGAAGCGTCACGCTGTCAAGGAATTTTTTCCTTTTCCCAGATGGCCTAGCTGCCGTTTGGTTGACTTCCGTGCAGCACTAATTCTTTGCAAACGATATCTTGAACCCCTGCTGTTTGGGATAGGCTAGCCCAAACCCATTCGAAAGCGCTAGCTTTTCGTCTTCTTCGTTAGGCTTCCGCTCTAATACGATAAGTAACTTTGGCTTTGTAGCACTTTTTATCCTCTTCACTTTTGCCATTTCTCTTTGACAATAATCTAGAAGCTGACCCATCGCGGTCCTGATCGCAAATCGCACTTGACCAATTTCACAAGGTTTAATCTCACATAAAAATAGATTCTTATTTTTGTCAATGTAACGAACGTCCACAAAATCAACATCTTCTTCTATCGATAAATTTCCCTTCTCTGCAGTCCAATTAGTAAATTTCTTTTGTAATTCGCTATGCTTTGGAGATATCAAAATTTCTTGTTCAGTAATGTACCTCCACACGGGGTCGCGGGCCGGTGATGGCGATTCAACCGGGGGAATAAGCCCTGTATTTTCCCAAAACTCCACCAACCCATCCAATTTTGACAAAAATATTTTTACATTATTAGATAAATTCTTTTTTCGGTCCGGCGCCCACCATGGTGTGTGCCCCATCCAACCCTTTCTTGTTCCGAGGCGAAGCGTCCGAAGCGCTGGAGGTAAAACAAATGCATTTTCGGCAGAGGCAACGGTTATAAAGCTATCTCGACCATCCAATACATGCTGTTTCGATTGGATTACTTCCTTTAAAATTTGGCGCTCTCGATATACAGTGGCATTTCTATACCATCCGACTACTCGGCGCCGTCGCTCCGTTGGATGCGTCGCCGTCCAAAAAACATCAACTCCATCTATTTTTTGAGAATCTTTTTCCGCACCAAGAAGCTCTTCAATGTTTATCCTGCGGTCTCTACCGGGAATACTAGTTTCCACATGCCCATACACATTTTTGTCGCGGGCAGAACCAAAATTGTTCACCTCGCCGCCTTCTCCGAATTCCTCTGGATAACGCCCCCCACCCTTCAATTCATCATCGCAGTTTTTCAATCCTTGGTATTTTTCCATCCAGCCAACATTGAAGAAAATGCGCTTTCGCATGTCTACGAACTCCAATCCTTGAAAATGGAAAGTTGCACAATCTTACATTTCTGGTTGAGGATAATACAGTTCCAAAACCAGATGAGGCGTTCCGCAGCCCGACAAAACTGACACCCTCACAAAGAGTATCTAAGATACTCAGCGTTCATCGCGAGTTGAAAGAGTCTACATCGAATTTTCTGCCTTCGCGAGGATGGGCGGATCCAGAGAGAACTCAACAAAAGCAGTGTTCTCGGCGGTAGTCCCGTTTCGCTGCCGCGTTCAACATTGCGCGCGCCTCACTCCGCCAACAAAACCCCATCAAAAAACGCCGCCAGTTCCTCGACCCCATCCAGCGGCAGCACATGCGCCACGTACTGGTCCGGCCGCACAATGACGAGGGCGCCCTCGGCCCGATCGATGCCGCGCATGTCGAAGATGTCGGCGCCGGACTTCAGGTCCGGTGAGAAACACTTTTCGTAGTCGGTGAGGCCGTAGCGGCCCTTGATCGGCTTCAGGAAGGACGGCATGGCGTCGATGGCGAGGTCGCGGAACCCCTGCTGGAAGATGGCGCGGACGTCGAGGGCGGCGTCGAGGTCGGCGCCCTTCGGCGTGTATTTGACGACCGGGGAGGCCGGGTTGTTTTCCAAAAAGTCGCAGAGGGTGCGGATTTTTGAGGTCTCGGCGGCCGGGTCGCCGGCGTCCGAAAAGGCGAAGAGGCGCCAGCGGCCGTCGGCTTCGATGACGTGGCCGAGATGCATCGGCTTGGCGTCGGCGAGGCGGATGACCGGGGCGGAGTGGAAGCGCATGCCGATCTGGAAGCCTTCGGCGAGGTGCTGGTGGGTTCCCTCGCCCGTCAACACGGATGGCTTGTAGCGGGTCGCGACGCCGGCGGTGTAGCGGCCGCCCTTCTGGAAATATTTCTGGATCTCGGCCGGGTCGACGCCGTCCGGGTTTTCCGGCGACTTCACCGGCGCGCTCAGCATGCGGGCCCAGGCGCTGTCGAAGTCGATGAGGTCCTGGGCGATGGCCTTCCTCTCGGCCGAATAGGTGTGCAGGATTGTCGGCGCCATCCGGCCCTGGAGCACCGCCGCCAGCTTCCAGCCGAGGTTGAAGGTGTCCTGCATGGAGACGTTCATGCCCTGGCCGGCCTTCGGGCTGTGGGTGTGGCAGGCGTCGCCCGCAATGAAGACATGGGGCAGCCGGTCCTCGCCGTCCTTTACGTCGTCGAACTTGTCGGTGGTGCGGTGGCCGATCTCGTAGACGGACCACCACGCAACCTCCTTCACGTCGAGGGTATAGGGGCGGAGGATCCGGTTGGCGGCGGCGATCAGGTGGTCGACGGTGAGGTTGCGGTTGGCGACCCGCTCGTTTTCGTTGAGCTCGTCCAGCTCCACATAGATGCGGACCAGGTAGCCGCCCTCGCGCGGGATGATCAGGATGCTGCCCTCTTCGGCCGACTGGACCAGCGACTTCATGCGGATGTCGGGGAAGTCGGTGACGGCGAGCACGTCCATGACGCCCCAGGCCTGGTTGGCGGCATCGCCCTTCAGCTCTCGGCCGAGGGACTTGCGGACCGCCGAGCGGGCGCCGTCGCAGCCGACGACGTAGCGGGCGCGGACGGTCTCGACGCGCCCCTCATGGCCGGCGTCGAGGCGCTCGAGCTGGACGGTGACCGGGAAGTCGCCGCCGGCCGGGTCGACGGTCAGGTCGACGAGGCGGCGCGAATAGTAGGGCTCCATGCGGTTCGCCGAATTCTTCATGACCTCCAGATAGAAATCGTGGATGCGGGCCTGGTTGAGGACCACATGGGGGAATTCGGAGAGCCCGTCCTCAACGTCCTGGATGCGGTCGCTGCGGGAAATGGCGTTGCCGTTCGCGCCGTCCGGCTTCCAGAAGGTGGTCTCGTTGACCCAGTAGGCTTCTTTGAGGAGCTTTTCGGCGAAGCCGAAGGCCTGGAACATCTCGACTGTGCGGCAGCCGACGCCGTCGGCCTGGCCGAGCTCCATCGGCGCGGCTTTCTGTTCGACGAGCGAGGTCCTAATGTCGGGGAAGCGGGAGAGCTGGGCGGCGAGCGCCAGGCCCGCGGGCCCGGAGCCGACGACGAGGACGTCGACCTCTTCCGGCACGGCGGGAGACGCCGCGGTCGCGGCGGCGGCGACGTCATCGCCCTCAAGGGCGCCCTCTGCGGGCGCGGAAACGGTCGGATCGCCGGCTTTGAACCCGTTAAGATGGAATTGCATGGTGGTCTCCTCCGAAATTTTCCCGAACCTTGGGGTTATCCCCGCCCGATGGTTTTTGCTGTCGCCGGGATGTCCCCGGTCGGTTTGTCGATCGGGCCGCCGGGCGCAAAACGTCTCCGGCGGCGAAATATTTACTCAGTATGCTGATTATCAGTACACTTGTCAAAACGATTCTAAGCTGATGCGCGAAATCGGAGGAAAGCGGTGAGAGACGTCGATGAAATGCCGGGACATCTGGTGCGCCGGTTCCAGCAGGTGGCCGTCGCCGTGTTCCAGGCCGAGGTGGGGGCGGCCGGCTCCGACCTGACGCCGGTGCAGTTCGCCGCGCTGGCGGCCGCCCGATCCGCGCCCGGCATCGACCAGAAGACGCTGGCCGGGCTCATTGCCTATGACCGCACGACGATCACCGGCGTCGTCGACCGGCTGGTGCATAAGGGGTTTTTGGAGCGCCGGGCGAGCGCGAAGGACCGGCGGGCGCACGAGCTGCACGTCACCGCCGAGGGGGAAGCGGTGCTGGAGAAAATCGCGCCGGCGGTGGAGGCGGCGCAAAAGATCATGCTGCGGGGATTGAGCGAGGACGAGGCCGCCGAGTTCATGCGCCTCCTGGCGAAGGCGGTGGAGGCCGTCAACGACCTCAGCCGGGCGCCGATGCGGGGGGCAAAGGCGGAGGAAGCAGGGAAATAATTGGGATATCTGGCGTTTCCCGCCATCCGATAGGGGGGGACGACCGCAGCGAACGGATCGGGCGCTACGCGTCCCCTACCCCTCCTCCTCCGGCCAGGTGACGACGCGGTCCTCGTATTCCTCGACGGGGATTTCGTCCTCCGAGATCACCTTGCCTTCGACGGAGATACCGGCGAGCTTGACGGTTTCCGGGTCGCCGGAGAGGAGCGGGTGCCACCAGTAGAGGTCCCGGTCCTCGGCGATGAGGCGGTAGGCGCAGGTCGGGGGTAGCCAGGCGATGGTGCGGACCGTCGCGGCATCGAGCGGTACGCAGTCGGGGATCACCCTGGTGCGATTCTCGTAGTCCCGGCACCGACACGTCTTGTCGTCCAAGAGCGTGCAGGCGACGTCGGTCCAGGCGATCTCGCCGGTATCGTAGTCCTCCAGCTTGTTGAGGCAGCAGCGGCCGCAGCCGTCGCAGAGCGATTCCCACTCGGCCCGGCTCATCTCCTCCAGCGCCTTCTCCTCCCAGAATGGAAGAGGGCGGGGATAAGAAACATCGGATACGGCCATTGACCTTAACGCTCCAATCGCTTTTTCTTTCATCCGAGGCACGGCTCCGAAACCGTCACGGCACGGTCTTTGCTCGCGGCGACAAGACGGTTACATAGTCCAGCCGACCCTGTTCGGCCATCGGCCATCTTCAGGAATTGGCGCACGAAAACGGAACAGCATCGTGTCCGAACCAGACAACGCCCCCGCGAAACGTCCGCGCAAGCGCTTTTCCGCGCGGCTTTTGGCCGCCGACGCCTTCATCGACACGACGGTGTGGCGGATCGGCGACTGGCTGTCGCGCACCTTTTCCGGCTACGCGCGCTTCATGCGCCGGTTCCGGCTGCGCGGCCCGGCCCGCGGCGCCAACGAACTTTTGTCTGAAGCCTTCACGCTCGGCATGGCCGGCTCCGTCGTCATGCTCGCCTTCGCGCTGCCGGCCTTCGAGGAGACGCGCGAGGACTGGCGGGCGACCGCGGATTACTCGATCACCATCCTCGACCGCTACGGCAAGGAGGTCGGCAAGCGCGGCATGCTGCTCGACGATTCGGTGCCGCTGGAAGAGCTGCCCGACTATCTGGTCAAGGCGGCACTGGCGACCGAGGACCGGCGGTTCTTCGACCATTTCGGCATCGACGTCATCGGCACCTTCCGCGCGCTTCTGGAAAACGTCAGGGCCCGCACCGTCGTCCAGGGTGGCTCGTCGATCACCCAGCAGCTCGCCAAGAACCTGTTCCTGTCCAACGAGCGGACCCTGCAGCGCAAGATCAAGGAAGCCTTCCTTGCCATGTGGCTGGAAGCGAACCTGACCAAGCGCGAGATCCTGAAGCTCTATCTCGACCGCGCCTATATGGGCGGCGGCGCGTTCGGCGTCGGGGCCGCCTCCAAGTTCTATTTCAACAAATCCGTTAAGGACATAAGCCTTCCCGAAGCGGCCATGCTGGCGGGCCTGTTCAAGGCGCCGACGCGCTATGCGCCGCATATCGACCTGCCGGCGGCGCGGGCCCGCGCCAACGAGGTGCTGTCCAACATGGTCGAGGCCGGCTTCATGACGGAGGGCCAGGTGATCGGCGCCCGGCGCAATCCGGCCAGCGTCGTCGACCGCTCCAAGCAGGAACTGCCGGACTATTTCCTGGATTTCGTGTTCGACGAGATCAAGCGCATCGCGCCGGGGCCGGACCATGTCCTGACGGTGAGATCGACCCTCGACGTCGACCTGCAGAAGACGGCGGACGAGGCGGTGGAATCGTCGCTGCGCCAGTACGGCCGGCCCTATGGCGTCAAGCAGGCGGCGATGGTGGTGGTGGAGCCGGACGGGGCGCTGAGGGCGATCGTCGGCGGCCGCGACTACGATTCCAGCCAGTTCAACCGGGCGACGGACGCCCTGCGCCAGCCGGGCTCCTCGTTCAAGCCGTTCGTCTATCTGACCGCCTTCATGCACGGCTTTTCGCCCAAGAGCGTGGTCCGCGACGGTCCGATCACCATCGGCCGCTGGTCGCCGCGCAACTATGGCCGCTCCTATTCCGGACCGGTGACGCTGACCAATGCGCTGGTGCGCTCGATCAACACCATTCCGGTGCGCCTGTCGCTGAAGATCGGCCGCAAGAACATCATCGAGACGGCCAGGCGCATGGGCATCCGCTCCGAACTGCGCAACGACGCCTCGCTGCCGATCGGCACTTCGGAGGTGACCGCCCTCGACATGGCCGGGGCCTATGCGGTGATCGCCAATGGCGGGCGCAAGGCCACGCCCTACGCGATCCAGACCATCCTCAATTCCAGCGGCGACGTGGTCTGGGAACGCGAGCGCGACGGGCCGCGGCGCGAACAGGTGATGCCGCCCGACAAGGTGCATGAACTCGCCGAGATCCTGACCCAGGTGGTGGAGCGCGGCACCGGCCGGCGGGCCCGGCTGGAGGGCATCCTTGCCGGCGGCAAGACCGGCACTACCCAGGCCTATCGCGATGCCTGGTTCATCGGCTTCACCGGCAACTACGTCGCCTCGGTCTGGTTCGGCAATGACGACTACACTTCGACGCGGCGGCTGACCGGCGGCAGCCTGCCGGCGATGACCTGGAACGCCTTCATGAAGGTCGCCCACGCCAATGTGAAGCTGAAGTCGATGCCCGGCTTCGGCGACAACATCGACGAGCCGGGCCAGGAACCGGCTCTGGTCGCCAGCGGCGGCGACGGGGCCGAGGGCGGGGGCCTGCGCAATTTCAGCCTGCCGCAGAAGTCGCGCGACGTGCTCGCCGAGATCGAGCGGCTGATGCGGGCAAACATCACCCGGGCCGACAGCCGCCAGGCGGTGCTGAAGCCGATGCGGGTGACCGGCCCCGGCATGACCGTGATCGCCGGCCACGAGGACGGCTCGGCGGCAACGAGACAGACGCAATGAGACGCCGGCCGATGGGCATGCCGTTACCCGTTTCTTCATCGGTCCATTTCGCGGAGCGTTCGCAGCCGTGAAGCTGAAGATGCCGTCCCTGCCCTCCTTCCGGATCCGCTCCTTCAGGATCCGACCCGTGCGGTTCGTGCTCGAACTGTTCGGCGCGATCGTCCTCGGCGTCGGCCTCGGCCTCGGCTCGGCCTATCTGGCCGTGGAGAACGGCCATCTGGTGGATTCCGTTGCCATCGGCGGCTGGATCGCCTCGCCCAATGCCGGAACGCCTGAGGCCGACCCCTACTCCGCCGCCGCATTCGCGCGCACCGGCGAGGTCGCGCTCGGCAGCGGCGAGGGCCTGGCGCTGATCGCCGACCGGGACAGCGCCGGTAACCTCCTGACCGGCAAATGCGACTATGTGATCGCCGGCAACACGCCGCCGGCGCGGCTGTGGACGCTCTCCATCCTGGAGGACGGCTGGCGCTCGGCCGCCAACCCGCGCGGCCGCATCGGCTTTCACAGCAAGGACGTCCTGCGCGAGGCCGACGGCTCGTTCCGGATCACCGTCTCGACCTCGGCCAAGAGCGGCAACTGGTTTCCGATCCGCGACACCGAACGGCTGCGCATGGTGATGAGGCTCTACGACACGCCGGTGACCAGCGGCTCGACGATGATCGAGCTGGAAATGCCGAAGATCGAACGGGGGGCCTGCCTGTGATCCGCACCCTGCTGTTCGCCGTCGGCGGCATCATGCTGGCCGGCATCATCCACATCGTCAGCGTCCTGCAGGTGCCGGCCTTCGCGCCGCAGGACACCTGGAGCCGGATCGCCGACATCGCGCCGCTCGACCGGTTCCTGAGGATCAGGGCCGACGCCGAGGACGACGCGGTGCACATCCCGATGCTCGATCCGATGATGGAGCACGCGGTGTGCCGCTATTCGCTGGAAACGGGCGCCGTGCGCATGCGCGCCGCACTGCCCGACACCTACTGGTCGGTGGCGCTCTACAACAGGCGCGGGGAAAACATCTTCTCGATCAACGACCGGTCCGTCGCCACCAAGGATCTCGACATGCTGGTGCTGACGCCGGACCAGCTCGCGATCATTCGCGAGAACCCGCCGGAAGAACTGCAGGACATCCTGATCATCGAGACCGATGACATGCAGGGCTTCGCGCTCTTGCACGTCTTCAACGGCGACACCACGCTGACGCCGGAGATCCGCGCCGGCCTCGATGCCGCGCGCTGCGAGATCCGGCCGTTCTGATCCGCCCTATTTCTGCTGCGGCTTTGTCATCGTGCCCCAGCCGCCGGTGGCAAAGCGCGAGGGGCGCTCTTCGGCGGCGACGCGCTGGGCCGAGGCCGTGCCGGCGGTGGCGCAGGCCTTGACGGCGCTGGCAAGGCGGCGCCAGGCGGTGTTGGCCTCGAACAGGCGCTTCGACGGGGTCTCGATCTCCAGCCGGTCGATGGCGTTGCGATAGGCAATCAGCCGGAAGCGCAGGGATCGGCAGGCCCACTCCTGGAGCTGCCGGTTTTCGGCCACCCGCGCGCGGGCGTCGTGGCGCTCCTTCGGCGTCGCTGACATTGAGGCGCGGGCGACGCGGATGCGCTCGGCGTCGGCGGCCTGGACCTTCAGCAACAGTGCGTAGAACGGATCGAGCAGGTCCTGGTCGGACCGGATGTCGAGGATCACGCGCTCGTAGCGGGCCTCGCTCGACTGGTAGCGGTCGGAGCGCAGGAGCTTGTAATAGGTTTCCGGATCGAGCGTGCGGTCGACCTCGCCGACGATCCGGGTGCGCTGCAGTTCGGCCTTGTTGGCGGCGAGCCAGTCGCGGGCGTGCATCGGGCGGACGATGGACCAGGTGCGGTCGCGGAATTCGCGCTCGTCGTCGGTGTAGTTGAAGTCGGAGACCGGTTCCTCGCGGCCGCGCGCCATCACCTTGCCGACGGCGGGCATCATCTGGTCGTGTACGACCGTGCGTTCGGCACGGCCGAAATCACCTTTCGGCCGGGCGCAGCCGGCAAGTGCGATCGCTACGATCGCGGCGGCGAGAACGGCACACGTCCTGCCGCGCGGGGCCAACACCTGCGGCACCGGGAACTCCTTGTCGTACTTTCGGAACTGGCGGCCGCGGCTCAGCGCCACGTCGCGGGATCGGCGTCCGTCTTCGGCTTTGCCGCGCATTTGCGGCAGGGGGCCGATGTTTTCTTCTCCCAGCGTTCGATACGCACGCCCGGAAAGATCAAGACGCTCCCGCTCTCGCCCGGAACCGTCCTCGGCGGCCGGTGCCGGTACTGCGGCGATGCCACAAACTGCAGGATCGTGCCCATTCCGACCTCCTTGGCGGTTGTTTCGCCCGGGAACCGGTTGGGGGACCCGAACGAAATGTCCACGATCGGTCCGTATGCAGCGTTTCTCGCCCGAGCCGGCCTTTTCCGGGGCCCGGCGGACGGGACGCGAAGCGCTTGGGGCATTAATCACCCGGCAAGGTTAACAGGTTGCTAACGCTTTTGACCGACCATCGGCGCCACCGCGATTTGATACATTTTCAAGCCAAATGAGCCCAGTGCCATGACCCCTCCCCCCGACGGTTTCGACCTGCTCGTCAGCGCGAAGGATTCGGAACGCGCCGCCGCGCTGCTGCGCATCGCCGTCGACCTGTTCGCCGCACTCGACACCCACAGCGAGGGCGAGGTCCGGCAACTGGGCGAACTCTGCATCCATCTCATCGCCGAGTGCCCGGCCGAGACGCGGCGCTATGTGGCCGAGCGGCTGACGCCGTGCCGGGATGCGCCGCGCGACCTGATGCGGGCGCTGGCGCTCGACGAGCCGGACATCGCCCGGCCGGTCATCCTCGGCTCCCATGCGCTCGGCGAGGCAGAGCTTGCCGAAATCGCCGAAAAGGGCGGCGCCTGGGCCGATACTCTCGCGGGTCGCGAAGACCTGCCGGAGACGATCCGGGACCTCCTCGGGCCGATTGCCCCGAAGGCGGCGGCCGGCGAAAACACGGCGGACATTGCGCCGGAGGCGGCGGAAGATCCGGAAGAGAAGAACGACGACACCGTCGATACCGGGACCAAGGCATCGGACGACGAGGACACGCCTTTGGCCACGGCAGAGGACCTGGCGGAAGAGCAGCCGCCGCTGCGCTTCACCTCGTTCGAGGATCTCGCGGACCATTTCTTCGACCTCACCCAGGCCGAGCGCAAGGCGGCGATCACGGCCGCCACCAATGCCGCCATCGGCCGGCAGGTAAAGCGCAAGTCCGGCGGCCAACAGGCCCAGAACGGCAACAAGGCCGACGCCGACAAGGCGGCGGCGGAGGCCGGCGAACGGCTGATGGCGGCGGCCTATGCCAAGGACCGGCGGGAGCTTGTCGGCGAACTCACCGAGCGGCTGCAGATCCGCGGCGACCTCGCCGCCCGCATCCTCGACGATACCGACGGCGAGGCGCTCGCCGTCGCGCTGGTCGCCATCGGCGTTCCGGAAAAGCCGGCCTTCAACATTTATCTCCACGCCGTGGCGGCGGCGGCAACGTCGGTCGAGCGGTTCACCGAGCTGACGCTCTACCACCGCTCGCTGACGCCGGAGAACGCCAATCTCCTGATCGCGCGCTGGCGCGGTGACGGTCCGGCCAAGCGGGTCGCGACCGCGGCGCCGCCGAGCGCACAGCGCCGGCCCGGCCAGCCGCGCATCCTGCTGAGGCTCGCCGACAAGATGCCGAAGCCCGGCACCCCACCCCGGAAGGCCGGCAACGGCGACGACTGATTTCTCAACTCGCGAATTTCGAAAAGTTCGTGGGATCCGGGACCGGCGAGCCCCCCTGCTCTACCCGTCGTCCAGGAATGCCCGACCCTGGCGGTCTTCCACTTCCACCACCCAGATATCCGGATCGAAGTCCTGCTCGCGGTCGAGCAGGCCGTCGACCTCGGGCTCCGCCACGCCGGTCTTCAGCGCCTCGAAGCGCCGGTCGCGCGGACGCTCCTCGTCGAACATCGCCTGCGGCGCCGGCCCGTAAAGGTCGAAGGAGCCGTCGAGCCGGTTGATCTTCAGGTAGATGGCGCCGGCCGCCTCGGCGCCGCGACGGCAGATGGCGGCCATGGCGCCGCCGGCAAAGCAGCGGCGCACATAGGCGCCGACCCACAGGGACGATGTCACTCTCATGGGTGCAGCATACGCCGCGACTATCCGGCGGGGATAGCGCCGATGGCGATCAGTTCCAGGAACAGCTTGTCGCCGATGGTGCCGGTGATCGGCAGGCCGCGGTCGAGCTCGAAGCGGCGGATCGCGCCGGCCGTCGCCGAGCCCATCAGGCCGTCGACGTCGAGCGGCCCGTAGCCGAGATTGTTGAGGGCCTTCTGCGCCTTGGCGATGCGGTCATCGCCGACCGGCGCCGGCGGCGTCGGGGTCGCCGTCGGCGTGCGTCCGGCCTCCGGCGCCGGCGCGGCGCGGGGCACGGGCGGCGCCTTGATTGTGGTGACCTGCACCTTCCGCGTCGTCATGCCGGAAAGCTGCAGGGCGGCGAGGATACGCGGGCTCGGCTCGCCCGTAGGGCTGAGGCCGCGCTTTTCCTCAAAGGCGCGGATCGCGCCATGGGTCATGGTGCCGGCAAGGCCGTCGATCGGACCATCATAGAGGTCGCGCTCGGCGAGCGCCTTCTGGATATCGGCAACGAGCTCGGAAGGCTCGGGCGCAGCAGTGCCGGAGGAAGCACTCTCTCCGACAGCCGTCGGGCGCGGCGCCGGGCGCGCGGCATCGGTCGGCACCAGCCGGATCGAGCCGGTCCCTGCCGCGTCCGGCTCGGCGCCGGAGCGGGTGTAGAACAACGGAGCCGGATGGCGGCCCTCCTGCAGGAGCAGGGCATTGGAGACGATCGTCCCGGCCGTCAGGGCGATGATGATGAGGCCGCCCGCCGTCAACGGATCGTTGGCGGCGCGGGCAAGCATCCTCAGCGGCCAGCTTCCGGGCAAGCGTCGATCTATCGTGTCTTCTCGTCGCGCCATGTCTCTCCCCCGTTCAGGCGCTGAGCTTTTCCACCGGCTGCGGCGCAATCGCCGCGCGCGGAGCCGGGGCGTTGCGGGCCGGCAGCGGTTCGGCCGCGGCCTCGCAGTTGATCGGCAGGCGGACCTCGACCCTGGTTCCCTCGCCGAGAACGCTTCGGATGTCGATGCTGCCGCCATGCAGCGAAATCAGGCCCTTGACCACCGACAGGCCGAGGCCCGTTCCCTCGTGGCGCCGGTCGTAGCCGGAATCGGCCTGGAAGAAGGGATTGCCCAGCTTGACGATATCCGCCTCGGCAATGCCGATGCCGTCGTCATGGACGAAGAGCACGATGCGTGTCCCTTCGCGCCGCGCGCCGATCCGCACCTCGTCGCCCGGATCGCTGAACTTGACCGCATTGGACAACAGGTTCAGCAGGATCTGCTTGCAGGCGCGGCGGTCGGCGACCAGCTCCGGCAGGTTTTCCGCCGTCTCGCTGCTGAGGCTGACCTGCTTTTCGTTGGCGGCCGGGCCGATGAGCTGACGGCAGTTCTCGATCAGGCAGCCGACCTCGAAGGGCTCGGCGACGATTTCGAAATTGCCGGATTCGATCTTCGACATGTCGAGGATGTCGTTGACGACCTGCAAGAGGTGATGCCCGGAATCGTGGATGAGCTGGGCGTACTGGACGTGCTGCTCGGCATCGAAGTTCTCGCGCACATCCGGCTGCGAGAGGATCTCCGAAAAGCCGATGATCGCGTTCAGCGGCGTGCGCAACTCGTGGCTGATATTGGCGAGGAAGCGGGTCTTGGCGTGGCTTGCCGCTTCGGCGGCCTCGCGCGCCTGCTTCAGCTCGTCCTCCTGGCGCTTGCGCCGGCTGATGTCGCGGGTCACGGCGAGAATCTCCGCCGCGCCGGTGATCGGATCGGGCTCGGCCAGAGCCTGGCAGCGCATCTCCATCCAGACATAGCCGGGCACGCCGCCGTCGACATCCTTGCGCGAGGCGCGGAACTCGATCGACTGGGCGCCGCGATGGGCGATGACGTCGGAGATCGCCTTCAGGAAGGCCGGCCGGTCGGCGACATGGACATGGTCGAAGAAGCCGCGGCCGAGTGCGCTCCTGGTGTCGACACCGAGCACACGGCGCACCGCCGGGGTAATGAAGACGACGTCGCCGTCCTGGGTGTGCAGGCTGACGATGTCGCTCATGTTCTCTGCGACCAGCCGATAGCGGTTGTCGCGCAGCACCGCCATGTTTTCGGTGTGGCGCTGGTAGAACTGGGCGCGCAGCGCAATGAGGGCGCCGTAGCCGATGCCGCCGACGAGGCCGACGACGTTGAGGGCCCAGTCGGAAATACCCGTGGCGTGCGGCGCCGGCAGCGCGGACGCCGCGTCGAGCCCGATGACGGCGGCAAGGGTCGCCCCGGCAATGGCCGCGGCAACGGCGACCACCCGGCGCGAGCCCGACAGTGCGGCCTCGCCCGGCACCAGAATCAGCCAGAACAGAAAGACGGAGCCGACGCCGCCGGTGACGCCGGACACGATGCCGACGAGCGCCGAGAAGGCGACGGCAAGGAGCAGGTGGGCGCTTTCGAAGCGTCCCGTGCGCGACAGGTAAAGGGCGACCGGCGCCTGGGCGGCGATCCAGGCGAAGGCGGCAACCACATAGACGTCGGTCTTGCCCCAGAGCGCGATATAGAGCGGCAGAAGTGCCAAAGCCGCGACGCCGCCGATCAGGTTGGCGGAGATGAACGTCTTGTGACGCGCGGCATGGATCGGGTCTTCGGCAACGCTCGGATGAACGAGGCCGTCGGCAAACCGGGACAGAGAGGCAAAAACGTCGGTGTGCGACAACTCGGTACTCAACGCACGAAAAGCGCGCCGCTCCTCTTGAATTCGATTCCGATGCTGCCAGCGGGGCCTTAAGGAACGTTGAAATGAACGCCCGCCACACCCGGTGAAACGCCCAAATCAAGCCGGGATCGCACCCGCGAGAGGGGGTTTTGCGCGACGTGGTTAATCGATGCTTTCCGGCTTTCGGGGCCGTTTCCCCGCCGCCTTTACGGGCGGCAAACCATGGTCGTTGCGTGTCCGGGACCGCGCCGATGTGCAAAAACCGCGGATTTCCGCCATTCGGCTTATGGTAAATAGCCGGTAAAGGCCTTTGCGAAAATTTGAATCAAATATTTCTCAAGTTTATCTCGTATTTCGATCAAATGTAGGCGGCGCATTCAATTCAAGTTTTATACGTCATTGCTAGGGTGTGAGCGTATCCGGCAGAACAAAAACAAGCCGGAACGAGTTTTCAAAACAGGGAAAGGGCAGACCCCATGTTTTTGATCCGTACCGCTTTCTGGCTCACCTTGCTTCTGGTGATTCTCCCGATCGACGTGGAGACCAACGACGCCGGGCAGCAGCCCCAGATCAGCACCTTCGAGGCGATCGGCGCCGCCTCCTCGGTGATCAACGACTTCTCGCATTTCTGCGACCGCAACGAGGCAGCCTGCGCCACCGGCGGCGCGGCCATCAAGCATGTCGGTCAGAAGGCGAAGGCCGGCGCGCGCATGGTCTACGAATATCTTGACGGCAATCTCGATGAGACGCCCGACGCGAACGCCGCGCCCGATGGGGCTGCCGGCGACACGCTGACCGCTTCCGACCGCCAGCCGGCCTGGCGGACCGCGAAGGCCGAACCCTCGGCCTGAGCGCGAAGACTCACAGGATTCAAGGGGGAGGAACGGGCAAACCGCTCCCAAGACCAGCCGGCACCTTCGTCGTCGCCCGGCACCCGCCGGGACCGCGCGGCGGCAAGGGCGCCGGCCCCCCGAGAGAAATTTCTCCCTGACGAGCTGCCATCGATCGCCTTTCCGTCCGCGGTCGATCATCCCTGCGCCGCAAGCCGTCCGCGCTTGCGGCGCTTTTTTCCGGGCCGGCTGCATTGGTCCGGCGGGTTCCAACGGCCGCGACGATGCCCTATATCTGCGGGCGCAAAGGACACCTCCAGCCAGCGGCCGCGCTATGCAGATCGACGACATTGTCGAAAATTTCGAACTCCTCGACGACTGGGAAGATCGCTATCGCTATGTGATCGAACTCGGCAAGGAGTTGGAGCCGCTGCCGGACGACGAGCGTACCGAGGCCAACAAGGTGCATGGCTGCACCAGCCAGGTCTGGCTCGCGACCCATCTTGAGAATGGCGACGGCACGGCGCGGCTCACCTTCCGCGGCGACAGCGACGCCCATATCGTGCGCGGGCTGATCGCCATCCTGTTCGCCCAGCTTTCCGGGCAGACGGCGCCGGAGATTCTGGATGCCGATCCGGCGGCGACCTTCCAGCGCATCGGCCTCAGCGACCACCTGACGCCGCAGCGCGCCAATGGCCTCAACGCCATGATCGCCCGCATCCGCAAGGACGCGGCAGCGGCCGCCGCCTGACGGGCAACGCCAGCCTCACTCTTCCGCAATCGCCACGATTTGTTGCTGCTTTGCCTGGTTTTGCCGGGCAGACCGGCCGTGCGCGTAGTAGGCGTCGAGGCGCGAAAGCGCGATCGCCAGGATGACCTTGCCGGCGCGGGCCGGCCAGCCGCGCGCCCGTTCCACCTTCTCCAGCCCTTTCAGAAAACAGCAGACGTCGATGAGGATGCCGGAGAGTTCCGGCCCAACGGCGTCAAGGGCTTTCCCGACACGACCGCGGGCGGAAAGGGCCGATTCCGTCAGGTCCGCGATGCCGCCGCGCTCGCCGCTGCGCCGGTCTGCCGGAAGATCCATGGCGCTCCAGTTGGCGGTCACACGTGGCGCCATCCGGCCGCGCTCGAAGTCGACGCGCAGCCGTTCGCCGGCGGCGACCTGGGCCTCGCTCAGATAGGGCTTGCCGTCGCGGCCGCGCCGGCGGGCGAGCCAGGCGAGCGGGCTCTCGGCATCGTTGACGGTGACGCGGAGCCTGCGGCCGCCCTCCTCCAGGACCGTTGTCGCACGCAGCGCCCGGTGCTGGTCGCCGAAGCCCTCGCCGCCGCTGAGGGCGCGGCGGAGCGCCGCCCTGCCGGCATCCGTCAGCGCAGCCGTACCATCTTCGCCGCGCACGATAAGGCCGTCGCTGACGAGCGGTTGCCAGATGTTCGGGTCGAGCGCCTTCGGTCCCGGGCCCTTGGCCCCGTTTTCTTGCCTGAGGCAGCAGCGGCCGCCGGCGATGCGCTTCAGGAGCCGTGTCCTTTCGGCGCCGTTGCCGCGCGCGGGGCGGGTTCGCGCCATGGCGCCTACGCCGCTTCCCAGAAATTGGCGGCGATCATGTCCTTCCACGATCCGACGGCCTGCTCGATGCCGTCGAGGAGCCGGTCGAGGCGCGGATCCTCGCGCTGGTCCTCGATGACCCGGCAGGCATGGGCGGCGGTGGTGCGGTCGCGGCCGAACTGGCGGCCCACTTCGGTCAGCGACAGGCCGAGGCGGACATGGGCGACATACATGGCGACCTGGCGGGCGAAGGCGACGGGTGCGCGGCGGCGCGTGCGGGCCCGCAGCTCCTCGACCGGCATGCGAAAGGCCATGGCCACCGTGAGCTCCAGAAAACGGCAGGCCTCGGCGGTGCCGAAATCCCGGCGCAGGGGAAAGGGTGGGCACGAAGCCACGGCGGGTGGGCAGGAATGAATCATTGGGGTCCGTCCTTCCGAAAACACGCTCCTACGGCACGCAATTAGGAATAAATGCCTCGGACAGGATGGGGCCGGACAGACCGCTCGGGGATAACTTTCCCGGCTGCCGATCTGTTTATCTCAAGTTGTCTTTCGTGGAAGCGCTCGGGAAAAGACCTGATGCAGGCAATCTACGCTTATCGCAATATGTTGTTTTTAAGAAGGTATTTTGCGCAACGGCCGCACCGGCAGGCAGCAGGAATTACAAGTAAAACGTGTATTTCTTCAATCGTGCACCGCGCCAAGGCGAGGATAACCAGGCTGCGCGCGCACAAAAGTCTTTGCCCGGGACGGGCGGGCACAACGGAAAATGCCGCGGCCCGCCGTCGCGGCCGCGGCATTTCGAAGACCGGATCGGTATCCGGTCGGACTTACTTGGAACGCCGACGCTGCTGGCCGAGACCCATCTTCTTGGCAAGAGCCGAGCGGGCGGCAGCATAGTTCGGGGCCACCATCGGATAATCCGGCGGCAGATTCCACTTCTCGCGGTATTCTTCCGGCGTCATATCGTAGTGCGTCCGCAGATGGCGCTTCAGCGACTTGAACTTCTTGCCGTCTTCCAGGCAGATGATGTAATCGGGCGTCACCGACTTCTTGTAGGGGACGGCCGGCTTCAACGGCTCCGGCTCCGGCTCGGCGGCCTCACCGGTGGTTTTCTGGAGTGCGGAATACACCTCGGAGATCAGACCCGGCAAATCGGCCGAGGCAACGGCGTTATTACTCACATAGGCGGACACGATATCCGCCGTGAGATCGATCAAGTTGGAATCCATCGCTTCTTCGTTCATCATTTCACCCATTCAGGCGCAGAAACGCGCCACTTTACCTCGAAATTCCCCGCTGGTGTGCCGGATAAACTTACCGCCAAGTTCTCGTTTGATGCCCGGCACTGATGTGAAGTTTTCAAATATCCGACATTGGATGAAAGAGAGGTATAAATCATTTTCTCCAAAAAACAAGAGCCGGAAAAGACTAACGTTCAACCTGCCGATTTATTGCGTTTTTTAGATAGAGTTCGGATACCATTAATCATATTGCGCCGGCAGGTAAAAACCTGAAGACCACTACTAGTGGTTTATCGCTGGGAAAATAGCGACTCAAAGACGGCGAATCAGCGACTCAGCCGTCGCGGTCGAACTTCACGGCGTCGGCATAGTCATCGATTCGCGTTTCTTCGGCCGGCTTGTGGCCGACCAGATAGGCGGCGCGGGCCAGAAGATGTGTCGAGACCGGGGTCGTCAGCAGAAAGAAGACGACGCCGGCAAGGGCGCGCGAGATGACGTCGATCTCGGCGGCATAGACGGCAAGGCCGACCATCATCAGGCCGGAGCCGAGGGTGCCGGCCTTACTGGCCGCATGCATGCGCATATAGATGTCGCGCAGGCGCAGCAGGCCGATGGACGCGACAAAGGCAAAGAAAGAGCCGGTGAGAAGAATAAGGCCGACGGCAATGTTCTGGATGTCGCTCATGCCGGGTCCTCCGCGGAACGGGCCGACTCTTCCTGGGCGAGCTCCATGCGGCCGCGATTGAGCACGAATCGCGCGAATGCGACGGTGGCGAGGAACCCGACGAGGCCGAGGGCAATCGCGATGTCGAGATAGAGATAGTAGGACGTCTTCACCCCGATGACGGCGATGAAGCCGATGCCGACGGCGACCAGCATATCGAGGGCGAGAATGCGGTCCGGCAGGGTCGGCCCGATGATGATCCGGACGACGATCAGGACAAAGGACACGGCAAGCACGGCCAGCGACAGCAATACGCACCATTGCAGGAAGGCGGCGGACGACGACATCATCGGAATGCCTCCATGATCTTGCGCTCGAACCCGTTGCGGATGTCGGCGATGGCAGCATCGACGTCGGGGATATCGAGGGCGTGGACGTAGAGCACCTTGCGGTCGTCGGAGACGTCGACGCTGAGGGTGCCGGGCGTCAGCGTGATCAGGTTGGCGAGCAGCGTGATCTCGAAATCCCGGTCGATGGTCAGCGGATAGGCGAAGATGCCGGGGCTCAGCCGCATCTTCGGCGACAGCACCACACGGGCGACCTTCAGCGCAGACAGCACCAGTTCGTAGAGGAACAGCAGCGCCAGGGCGACGACCTTGTAGGAGCGCTTGACGTAGGCGACCGTGCCGGCCTGCTCGCGGATGATGAGGAGCGCGAGCGAGCCGAGGGCAAAGCCGAACAGGATGTTGACCAGTGTGAAGCTGCCGCCGACGGCGGCCCACATGATGGCCAGGAGGATGTTGATCAGATAGAGCGCGATCATTCGGAGCCTCCGAAGACGGAGTCGAGATAGGCGCCCGGATCGACCATACCGAGCGCACTCTGGTTGGCAACGGCAAAGACCGGTTCCGGCCAGACGCCGAGCCAGACGATTAGCGCAACGAGGAAGAACACCGGCAGATAGGCGGCAAGCCGCGTCTCATGGGGCACCCGCGCCGTCGGCAGGTGCTCCGCGCCGTCCGGGGTGCCGAGCGGGCCACCGCGCCAGAAGGCAAACAGCCAGACCCGGCCGACGGCAAGGGTGGTCAGGAACCCGGTCAGGAGGATGGCGGCGGCGAGCAGGCCCTGGCCCGCCTTCAGCGAGGCCTCGACCAGCACGACCTTGGGCCAGAAGCCGGAGAACGGCGGCAGGCCGGAAACGGCAAGGCCGAGCACCAGGAAGAGCCCTGCGAGCAGCGGATTGGCGCCGTAAAGGCCGCCGAGGCCGGCAAGGTCGAAGGCGCCGCCGGTGCGGCGCATGATGCCGGCGACATAGTAGAGCGCGGTCATCACCAGCATGGAATGGACGGCATAGAGCAGCGCGCCGCCGACCGCATCCGCGGTACCGAGCGCAAGGCCGACCAGCATGGAGCCGATGCCGGAGACCACCAGATAGCCGAGCATGCGGCGGATATCGTTCTGGGCAAGCGCGCCGAGGACGCCCGACAGCATGGTGCCGATCGCCAGCCAGACGATGATGTCCGCCATCACCGCACGGTTCTCCGGCATCAGCATGACCAGGATGCGGATCAGCGAATAGACGCCGACCTTGGTCAGGAGCCCGGCAAAGACCGCGCCGACGACGATGCGCGGCGTGTGGTAGGAGGCAGGCAGCCAGAAATTGATCGGGAAGGCGGCCGCCTTCATGGCAAAGGCGAGCAGGAACAGGGCGGCGATGGTGCCGATCGGCGCGGCGTCGGGCAGCTCGCGCACGGTGCGCACGATGTCGGCCATGTTGAGGGTGCCGAGGACGCCGTAGAGATAGCCGACGGCGACGAGGAACAGCGTCGTCGCGATCAGGTTGAGGAAGGCGTATTTGACGGCGCCGTCGAGCTGCGGCCTGGAGGAGCCGAGGATCAAAAGGCCGAAGGACGAGATCAGCGTCACCTCGAACCAGACATAGAGGTTGAAGATGTCGCCGGTGAGGAAGGCGCCGGAGACGCCGGTCATCAGCAGCATCAGGAGCGGATAGAAGCCGTAGCGCCGGGACAGGGTGCGCACGTCGACGAGGGCATAGACCGAGCCCGTCAGCGCGACCACCGCGCCAACCAGCGCCATCAGCGCGCCGAAGGCGTCGACCGTGAAGGCGATGCCGAAGGGCGGCAGCCAGTTGCCCATCACCATGGTGACCGGGCCGTCGGTCATGACGCGCGCCAGCAGGGCGGCGTCGATGGCGACCAGGAGCGCCATCACGAAGGTGCCGATCCAGGGCTGCAGGGTCGTCTGCTTGCGGGTCATCAGGCAGATGGCACCGCCGATGATGGTGGTGACGACCGGCGCGATCACCAGCCAGTCGGCAAAGGCCACCGGCTGGGTGAACATGGCATGGGACAGGTCTACGGCGTGGCTTTCTCCGGCCATGTCAGTATCCCATCGGCGGTTCGGGTTCCCGCTCCGGTTCGGCGACGCGCATTTCGTTCACGTCGTCGGTGCCGAGCGCCTGGTAGGCGCGAAAGCCGAGCACGAGCAGGAAGGCGAAGAAGGAAAAGGAGATCACGATCGCCGTCAGGATGAGGGCCTGGGGCAGCGGATTGGCGGTCGCCATGGTCGGCACCATCTGGCCTTCGGCGATGATCGGCGGTACTTCGCGCAGGAGCCGCCCGGCGGTGAAGATCAGGAGGTTGACCCCGTTCGACAGCAGCGCCACGCCGAGCAGGACGCGGATGATGTGGGTCGACAGCATCAGGTAGAAGCTGGCCGAGAACAGCACCGTGATCAGCACGCAGAGAACGGGTTCCATCAATCGAACTCCCGTTCTTCGAGCGCCAGCGCGATCGAGGTGATGGCGCCGACGACGACGAAATAGACGCCGATGTCGAACAGCATCGGCGTCGACAGGTCGACCTTGACCTGGAACACCTCGATGGCCGTCCACAGGCCGGTGAGGAACGGCACGCCGCTCAGCATCGACGGCAGGCCGGCGATGGCGGCGATGAAGAGGCCGAAGCCAGCAATGCCCATGGGATGGAAATAGATCGCCCGGCGCACCGGCGCGACGCCGGAGGCGATGCCGTAGATGGCGAAGGCGGAGGCCGCGATCAGGCCGCCGATGAAGCCGCCGCCCGGCTCGTTATGGCCGCGCAATAGCACGAAGATCGAGAACAACACCATGATCGCCGCCAGGAACGGCGCGATCGTGCGGAAAATAACGGTCCTCACGACACGTCCCCTCCCCATCTCTCGCCGCTATAGGTGCGGGCGATGCGCACCTCCCGCTTGGTGCCGTCATATTGCTCGACCTTGCGGGTGCGGATGCGGATCAGCGCCAGGATCGCCAGGCCCGTGGTCATGACGACGGCGATCTCGCCGAGCGTATCCAGGCCGCGGAAGTCGACGATGATGACGTTGACGATGTTGCGGCCGTGGGCAATGACCCGGCTGTTGGCGGTAAAGAATTCCGACAGGCGCGCATCGAATGGCCATTGGGTGACCGACAGCAGCAGCAGGCCGAGGCCGACGCCGACGGCGACCGCCACCGTGCCGTCGCGGATCATCGCCGGCATCGGCCGGTGGCCGTGGTGGCCTAGGTCGAGGCGGGTCATGACGAGGGCGAGGATGACGACCGACAGCGTCTCCACCATGAACTGGGTGAAGGACAGGTCCGGCGCGCCGAACAGCATGAAGATCAGCGCCACGGCGAAGCCCTGGATGCCGAGGGAGACGATGGCGTTGAGGCGGGTGCGGGCAATCAGCACCGCGCCGACGCCGAGGACGGCAATGGCGATGATCGCCCATTCGTAGAAATTGGAGCCGGAAAGGGCCGGCCATTCCGGCCATTCCGGCATCTCGCCATAGGCGAATAGCGGCACGAACAGGGCAAGGGCCGTGAACAGGAAGACCACGAACATGTAGGTCTGCATGCGGCCCGGCTGGATCACCCGTGTGATGACGATGGCGCTGCGCACGATGAGGCGGACGACCTGGTCGAAGCCGCGGTCCGGGCCCCAGCCGATCGCCTTCAGGGTCGCGGCGACGATGCCGCGGGCGGTATCGAGCACCAGGAAGATGGCGATGCCGAGGGCGACGGTAATGATGGAGAGCACCAGCGGGGCGCCGAAATGGGCCGGGATCAGGTGCAGGTTGACCTCCGCGGTGCCGCCGGAAATGGCCGCGGCCATGGGCCCGATGAGGTATTCGCCGGTGGTGTGGGCGAACAGCGCAGTGCCAAGGCCGATGAGCGAGAGCGTGACCGGTCCGAGCCAGAGCGAGGCCGGGCCCTCATGGGCGTGTTTGGGCGTTTCCACCTTTTCGCCGGTGAACGGTTTCAAGGCGACGGCGGCGGCGATCACCAGCATCAATGCGTTGCCGGCGACCGCGGTGGCGGTCACGACCCAGTTGTAGGTGGTGGCGCCGAAGGTGCCGTCATAGAGCACTTCCTTGGCGATGAAGCCGATGAAGGGCGGCAGGCCGGACATGGAGAGGCCCGCGAGCGCGGCGGCAAAGAAGGTTATCGGCATAGCCCGGCCGAGGCCGCCGAGCCTTGTGATGTCGCGGGTGCCGGCCTCGTGGTCGATGGTGCCGGCGACCATGAAGAGGCCGCCCTTGAAGAGCGAATGGGCAAAGAGATAGAGCACCGCGCCGGTGATGGCGGCATCGATGCTGGTGCCGGTCAGCATGACCAGGAGACCGAGCGAGGCGACCGTCGTATAGGCCAGCATCAGCTTCAGGTCGGTCTGGCGCACGGCCAGCAGGGTGCCGGAAATCAGCGTGATGCCGCCAAAGATCGGCAGCACCGTCGTCCACAGCTCCGTGCCGCCGAGGGACGGGTGCATGCGCATCAGGAGATAGACGCCCGCCTTCACCATGGTGGCCGAATGCAGGTAGGCGGAGACCGGCGTCGGGGCCTCCATGGCGTTCGGCAACCAGAAATGCATCGGGAATTGGGCCGACTTCGTAAAGGCGCCGCCGAGCACCAGGATGAAGATCGGCAGGTAGAGCGCGCTGTCGCGCAGGATGTCTCCGGAGGCGTTCAGCACCGACATCTCGGTGATGCCGGTGGAGGAGGAAATCAGCAGGAACGCGGCCAGCAGCGACAGGCCGCCGGCGCCGGTCACCAGGAGCGCCTGGAGCGCCGCCCGGCGCGAGGCCTCGCGGTTGTTGTCGAAGCCGATCAGAAGGAACGACGTGATCGAGGTCAGTTCCCAATAGATGAACAGGGTGATGAGGTTATCGGCGAGGACGACGCCGAGCATGGACCCCATGAACAGCAGCATGAAGGACAGGAACCGCCCGAGATAGCGGTGGCCCTTCAGGTATCCGCCCGAATAGATGACGATGAAGACGCCGATGCCGGAGACCAGCATGGCGAACAGCGACGACAGGCCGTCGAGATAGTAGGACAGCTTGATGCCGTAGCTCGGCACCCAGTCATAGGCGATGACCCGGTTGGTGCCGTGGGCCACCTCGCCGATATGGGAGGCAATCAGCGCGAAGATGCCGAGGGGGACGAGCGCCAGCAGCCAGCCGGCCCGGTGGCCGAGAAAACGGGTGAAGAACGGGGCCACCGCCGCCGCCGCAAACGGCGATAGGACTGCCAGAAGAAACAGGTCGTGTTCACTCAGTCCCATGCGCGATCCCGGTAACGGCCCGAAGGAGGAAGAACGAATAGCGGCGAAAACGCTGCCGATTCGCGAGGGGCGAATATCTGTGACATATCTTGCGATTAGGTGAAGGGCAAGGCACACCATCTGCCGATTGGCGGTTGTTAAGCCAATTCTTCAACGTATACGCGCGCGGTTGCTGCAACGCGGGTTCGGCCCTATTTCAGAACCGGTCCAAGCAGCACAACGAGGTTCCCTCCATGAGCACCGCATCCGCACCGCCCAAGGTCACGAAATCCGACGCCGACTGGAAGACGGAACTGACGCCCGAAGAGTACCGCGTCACCCGCAAGCACGGCACGGAACGCGCCTTCAGCCACCCCTATCACGCCGAAAAGCGCGACGGCGTCTATGCCTGCGTGTGCTGTGGCGCGCCGCTGTTCTCCTCGGACACCAAATACGATTCCGGCACCGGCTGGCCGAGCTTTTATGCGCCTGTGGAAGATGGCGCCGTCAGCGAGCATGAGGACCGCGCCCTGTTTATGCGCCGCACGGAGGTGCGCTGCGCCAGTTGCGACGCCCATCTCGGCCATGTCTTTCCGGACGGACCCGAGCCGACCGGCCAGCGCTACTGCATGAACGGCACGGCGCTGAAACTCGACACGGAGGGCGCGGAGGAGTAGATCGGCTGAAGCCTTTGCTACTGACACCGCCCTCCCCGCGCTCCCAACACATCCAGGTCCTCCCATGCAGCCACCCGTTGCCGAAAAGCGTCCCGTCACGACCACCGTCCACGACGTTGCCCTCACCGACGACTATGGCTGGCTGAGGGCCGACAATTGGCAGGAGGTGATGCGCGACCCGTCGGTGCTGGCCGGCGACATCCGCACCTATCTGGAGGCGGAGAACGCCTATACGGCCGAGATGATGGCCGACACGGAGGCGCTGCAGAAGACCCTCTTCGCCGAGATGAAGGGGCGCATCAAGGAGGACGATTCCACCGTGCCGGCACCGGACGGGCCGTTCGCCTATGCGGTGAAATATGTCGAGGGGGCCGAGCACCCGATCTATGTGCGCACGCCCCGGGACGGCGGCGCCGAGACGACCCTCCTTGACGGCAACAGGGAGGCCGAGGGGATCGCCTATTTCCACCTCGGCGGCGTCAGCCACAGCCCGGACCACAAGCTGCTGGCCTGGGCCTTCGACGGCAACGGCTCGGAGTACTACACGCTGAAGGTCCGCGACGCGGAAACGGCAACGGACCTTGCCGACGTCATGGAAGATACCGGCGGCTCGGCCGTCTGGGCCAATGACGGAAAAACCCTTTTCTATATCCGGCTGGACGCCAACCACCGGCCGAGCAAGGTGTTCCGGCATGTGGTCGGCACCGATCCCGCCGGCGACGTCCTCGTCTACGAGGAGAAGGACACCGGGTTCTACATGGGTCTGGAAAAGACCCAGTCGGACAGGTTCATCGTCATCAATGCCAGCGACCACCAGACCTCGGAGATCCGGCTGATTGACGCCGATCATCCCGAAAGCGCGCCGGTGATGGTGGCGGCGCGCGAGGTCGACCACGAATACAATCTCGACCATGGCGGCGACACGCTCTTCATCCTCACCAATTGCGACGGCGCGGAGGATTTTAAGGTCGTCACCGCGCCGGTCTCGTCTCCGGGCCGGGAAAACTGGCAGGATCTGGTGCCCTACGAGGAAGGCCGGCTGATCCTGTCGCTGACGCCCTACAAGGATCACCTCGTCCGCCTGGAACGCGCCAACGGACTGCCGCGGATCGTCGTCCGCAGACTGTCGGACGGCACGGAACATGAGATCGCCTTCGACGAGGAGGCCTATTCGCTGGGGCTTGCCGGCAGCTTCGAATTCGACACGACAAGTCTGCGATTTTCCTATTCGTCGATGACGACGCCGTCGCGGGTCTACGACTACGACATGGAGAGCCGCGAGCGGGTCCTGCGCAAGGAGCAGGAGGTGCCGAGCGGCCACGACCCGGACGCCTATGTGACGCGCCGGCTGATGGCGCCGGCGGGCGACGGCGAGACCGTGCCGGTCACCCTCCTCTACCGCAAGGACACGCCGCTCGACGGCTCCGCGCCATGCCTGCTCTACGGCTACGGCTCCTACGGCATCTCGATCCCGGCCTCCTTCAGCACGACTGCCCTGTCGCTGGTCGACCGCGGCTTCGTCTATGCCATCGCCCATATCCGCGGCGGCAAGGACAAGGGCTATCGCTGGTACAAGCTCGGCCGACGCGAGCACAAGACCAACACCTTCACCGACTACATCGCGGCCGGAAGGTTCCTGGTTTCTGAAAAGATCACCTCCAAGGGCAAGATCGTCGGCCATGGCGGCTCGGCCGGCGGGCTCCTGATGGGCGCCGTCGTCAACATGGCACCCGACCTCTTTGCCGGTATCCTCGCCGAGGTGCCCTTCGTCGACGTCCTCAACACCATCCTCGACGACACGCTACCGCTGACGCCGCCGGAATGGCCGGAATGGGGCGATCCGATCCGCGACATCAAGGCGTTCGAGACAATCCGCTCCTACAGCCCCTACGACAATGTGGAGGCCAAGGCCTATCCGCCGATCCTTGCCGTCGGCGGCCTCACCGACCCGCGGGTGACCTATTGGGAGCCGGCGAAATGGGTGGCGCGGCTGCGCGCGACCAAGACCGACGACAACCTGCTCCTCCTCAAGACCAACATGGAGGCCGGACATGGCGGGGCGAGCGGGCGCTTTGCCCGGCTGGAAGAGGTCGCCCTCAACTATTCTTTCGCGCTGAAAGTTACCGGCAAGGTAGATTAGCACCTGCTTGACCACGGCGGAAAACCGCTTATTCTGCCACTCGAGAAGGCGTCTAAAGAACGCCGGCACCGGGGGGCGGGGCTCTTGTTTCAGCGACACAGCCGCAATCTGAAGCGGAGGCGCATGTCGGCGTGGCTCGCCCTGTGGGCGATGCTGCTTCAGGCGGCGTTTGCGGCAGAGCACGCTTCCGCCATGGCCGTTGCCGCCGCAATCGGCGGTCCGGACGGCACGTCCCTCGGCTTTTTGCAGATCTGCACTGCGGACGGCATCGTCACCATCGGCGCCGATGGCAAGCCGATACCACGCAGCAATGACGGCACGTCCTGCCTTTTGTGCGGCATCGCCGCGGTCGGCGGCGCCGTCGCGGCCGTCGCTCCGGTTCTGGGCACCCCGGCAGCGGTCGTCGTCGCTGCCGTCGTTCCAGAAGTGTCCGATTTCCGGCTGGCAACGCCCTGGCGGCGCGTCGGCACCACCCGCGGCCCTCCCCTCGCCTGACACGGCTTTTTCCCGACAGAGACCCACAGCCCTTGCGCCAACGCGCCCAAGGGGAACGCGTGTCATATGAGGATTTTTCACCATGCACCGCCTGTTTTCGGCCGGCCGTCCCGTGGCCATCGCCCTTCTCACCCTTTTTTCCGGTTTCGGTATTGCCGCGGTCGGCGAAAAGGTCGTCGTCTCCACCCCGCCGCTCCACTCCCTCGTCGCCACACTACTTGAAGGCGTCGACAGCCCGGGCCTCCTGTTTTCGTCCGGCGAGGACATTGCCGCTCCCGTTCCGTCCGCTGGTGCCATGGCCGCCATCGACGGCGCCGACATGGTCGTCTGGGCCGGCAGGGAATACGAGACCGTGCTTTCCGGCCTCAGGACCCTCGATCCGTCCGTCAGCTTCAAGAGCCTGACGCTCGGAGCGACGACGCCCTTGATGAGCATATCGCTGCCGGACAATGCCGACCGGCCGAGCGGACGCCACGACATGCGCTTCTGGCTCGACCCGCGCCTTGCCGGGACCGCCGTCGGCCGCATCGCGTCCAATCTGGTGCGCGTCTATCCGGACGACGCGAACCGCATCCTCGACAACGAGATCCTGCTCAAGGAGCGGCTGAAGGAACTGGAGGCTTCCATGCGCGAGGCGCTGGGCTCGCCGGACGGCGTGCCGCTGCACATGCCAGCCTCCGACGTCCTTTACCTCACCTGGCGGTTCAATCTCGCCGCGCCGAACTGCCCGGCCGCAGCGGCAAAGGTCGAAGCGTTCGGCGAGGTCGCGGGTCCGGACCTTTATTTCCGGATGATGGCGGCGGTGCTTGCCGACCTGAAGGCCTGCCAGCCGTCCCGCGAGCCTGCAAGCTGACCTTCAGACCGGCCGGCATCTCGCCTTCGTCTCGTAACTTTCCGGGAGATGCGCTAGCTTTTTGATTCTGACGCCAGCGCATCATCCCCGGAGGGCCGATTGGAAGGTCACGTCGCCGAACTCACAGGTATCGCCATCGTTCTTGCGGTTTCGACGATCGTCGGGATCATCTTCCTCTACCTGAAGCAACCGCCGATCGTCGGCTATATCCTCGGCGGCGTCGTCCTCGGCCCGACCGGGCTCGGGCTCGTCCGGGCGACAGAATCGGTTCTGGTGCTTGCCGAACTCGGCGTCGTGCTGCTCCTCTTCCTCATCGGCATGGAGCTCAGCCTTCGGGCGTTCATGCTGGTGCTGAGGCCGGCGGTGCTGACCGTCGTCGGCCAGATCGCGGTGTCGCTCGGCATCACCTTCGGCTTCGGCGCGGTGTTCGGCTGGCCGCTGCAGCAGAGCCTCCTGCTCGGCTTCATCGTCTCGATCTCCTCGACGGCGGTCACCATCACCATGCTGGAATCCTTCGGCGAGATGCGCTCCATGACCGGGCGCATCACCGTCGGCGTGCTGATCGCCCAGGACATTGCCGTGGTGCCGATGATCATCCTCATCGGCTCCATGGGCGGCGGCGCGGACCCCGACTATCTCGGGGTGGCGATCAAGCTCGCTCTGGCGCTCGGGGTTCTGGTGCTGGTGCTGCGCTTCCTGTCCCGGCGCAAGAAAATCACCCTGCCCTTTTCCAGGGCGGTGCAGGGGCGCAGCGACGTGGTGGCGGTCGCCGCCATCGCGCTCTGCTTTGCCGCCGGTGCGATCTCGGCCCTGTTCGGCATGTCGGCGGCGTTCGGCGCCTTCGTTGCCGGACTGCTGGTGGCCAACTCGACCCTGCGTTCCGAGGCGATCGCCGTCACCCATCCGATCCAGAGCGTGCTGGTGGTGGTGTTTTTCCTGTCGATCGGGCTTCTGATCGACCTCAACTACGTCTGGGCCAATCTCTGGCCGATCCTGTTGTTCGTCCTCGGCATCCTGATCGCCAAGTCGCTGGTCAACGTCCTGCTGCTGCATGCCGTGGGAGAGCCTTGGGAGCGGGCGTTCCCGGCCGGGCTGATGATGGCGCAGATCGGCGAGTTCTCCTTCGTGCTCGCCGCCATCGGCGCTTCGAGCGGGGTCATCAATGTGGACGGCTACCGGTTCTCCGTCACGGTGATCGCCATCTCGCTCCTCGTCAGTCCGCTGTGGATGTCGATCGTGCGCCACTTCCTGGAGGTGGCCAAGGACGGGATCACCGATTTCCGCACCGCGCTCGGCGAGACCTATCAGGCGGAGATGGTCGATCTCGGCCGCGGCGCGACGGCCCTGAAGCGGCGCTGGCTGCGGCTGCGGATCGCGGAACGGCGGCGCCGGCGCGCCATGGGCAAGGCCTGGCGGCTCAACCGCGAACGCCGGCGGGCATCGAAAAAGGCGGAAAAAATGGCAAAAGTCGAAGAGCGCTTTCGCAATCTCTCCGACTTCCAGGACACGGCCTAAAGCATGTTGCGTTTTTCCTGAAACACGCAACATGCTTTAGGTCTTTGTTTTGACGCGATTTCTTATCCAAAAAGTCTGTCAACTTTTTGGGAAAGCGCTTTAGCCGGGATCCGTTGAGAAAGGACCGGCGACTTGCCCGCGGATGGCACCGCCGGCCCTTCCCCCGGTTACGCGCGAAGGGCGCTCGTCCGTAGAGACTTAAGCGCTCTTCTTGGTGCGCAGACCGAACAGGGTGTAGGCCGGGCACCAGCCGATGATGGCGGTGACGATCGGCACGACGCCGATCCAGCCGACCCACTTCCAGGCGATGTCCGCCGGGCCGTAAAGGGCAAAGAGCACCAGCAGCACGCCGACGATGAGGCGCAGGACGCGGTCGACAGAACCCATATTGATGAGGGAACCCATGGAAAGTCTCCGTTGTTGTGGCCGCGGTAACGCGCGGCCGGTGAAACGCTGAGGCCACGTTAGCGCAACGCACGGTCGGCTTCCGTGACTTTGTCACCGAACGGAGAAATGGGGATTCGTCGGACCGAAATCAGCCGGCTGCGGCAATCCGCTGGAGGCCGGCCCGGTCGCGGATTTCGATGCGGCCGCGGTCGAGGCGGATGAGCCCGTCGCGCTCGAAGGCCTTGAGCTGGCGGCTGACCACTTCGCGGACCGAGCCGAGCTCCACGGCGATGTCCTGGTGCGTCGCATCGAAGGCCCCGCTGCCGCCTCGCTCCAACAGCAGGCGGGCAAGGCGGATGTCGAGGCGGTGGAAGGCGACGTCCTCGAGACGCATCAGGATGTCAGTGAAGCGGCGGCCGAAGCCGGCAAAGACGAGGTCGCGGAAGCCGGCGGACTCCTCCAGCAGGCGCCGAAAGGCGCCGACGCCGACGGCGATGCCGACCGTTTCCGTCTCGACGATACCGGTTGCCGAATAGAGCTCCTCGCCGAGCAGGCAGGCGGTCGTCAGGATGCAGTTCTCGGTCGGGCCGACCCGGTAGAGCACTACCTCGCGGCCGGTATCGGACGTCATCTGGACGCGCACGGAGCCCGATTCCACCAGCAGCCAGGCGCGGCAGGGATCGCCGGGCGCGAAGACTTCCGCCCCCGGCGGCAGCGTCATGCGCTGGCCGGCAGCCAGAAGGGCGGCCCGGGCCGGCGCGTCGAGGCGCGCCAGGGCCGGAAAGGCGGCGACCCAGTCGTCGCCCGGTTGCATCGCTTCACTCATGGCCGATCTTTGGCACCCGGACGGGGCCGAACGCAATAGCTGTCGATCCGATCGCGGACCCGCGCCGCCGCAAAACCGCCACCGGGGCGTGGTTCCGTCGGGGTCCGATCCACGCTACCCTTGGCCAAACTCCAAGAGGCGCCCATGATTCACACCGTCCTTGCCGGCTTCGGCCTTGCCTTCGGGCTGTTTTCCTTCGACGGCGATATTCCGCTGCAGCCCTTCGAGGCGCCGCCCTATGCCTATGGCACCGCCTATGACTGCCGCATCGCGGTGCCGAAATACGGCGCCGACCGGGTCTGGACCGGGCGCTTTGCCGGAACGCTCGCCGACGAGCCGGCGCGGCAGCTTTCCGACGTCGCCTGCTTTGCCAGCCACACCGAATGCCGCGCCTGGCTCGCCATCTGGCAGGGCGAGGTCAACGGCGTCATCCGGGTGCAGAGCTGCACGCCCGGCTATCGCGACTGATCGCGCTCTTTTTCTGAACACTCAGGCACAAAAAAACGGCGGATCGCTCCGCCGTTTTTCGTCTCGAAAGAAATCGCTCGCCGAGGCTTAGAGCATTTCATGCGATTATGGAATCGCCCGAAACGCTCTAGCTGGTTGTTTTGATGCGTACTCTTATCCGAAAACCGGTTTCCACTTTTCGGGAATACGCTCTAGCTCGCGGCCTCGTAGAGTTCCTCGACATATTCCCAGTTGATGAGGCTGTCGACGAAGGCGGCGAGGTAGTCCGGGCGCTTGTTGCGGTAGTCGATGTAGTAGGAATGCTCCCAGACATCGACGCCGAGGATCGGCGTGCCGCCATGCACCAGCGGGTTCTCGCCGTTCGGCGTCTTCATGATCTCAAGCTTGCCGTCCTTGACGGCGACCCAGGCCCAGCCGGAGCCGAACTGCGCCGCGCCCGCGGCAATGAAGTCCTCGCGGAACTTGTCGTAGCCGCCGAGGTCGGACTCAATCGCCTTGGCGAGCTTCTCCGGCAGGCTCTTGCCGCCGCCGCCGGCCTTCATCCACTTCCAGAAATGGGTGTGGTTGTAGTGCTGGGCGACGTTGTTGAAGATGCCGGCATCCTTGCCGAAGGAGCCCTTGACGACCTCTTCGATGCTCTTGCCTTCGAATTCGGTACCCTTCACCAGGTCGTTGCCCTTGGTGACATAGGTCTGGTGGTGCTTGTCGTGGTGATATTCGAGCGTCTCGGCGGACATATACGGCGCCAGCGCATCGTATGCGTAAGGCAGATCGGCCAGTTCAAAAGCCATTTGGGCCTCCTTGAATGCGTGTAAAGAAGTCAAATGCCGGCGGGACGCCGGCTTGAAAGGGACACCTGTGTAAATAGGTCGCATCAGGGCCTAAGGCAATCTCCGGATCGGATTACCACGGAGTTTTTGCCCCTCGCCGCGGCCGGCCCGCCGCCTCCGGTTCATCCGCCCGCGTGGGCGAATTCCCAGTAGAGGTCGCGGGCCATCTTGGCGATCGGTCCGGGCTGCAATTCCCTCTCATCGATACGCGAAACGGGCACGACCTTGGAAATGTTCCCTGTTGAGAAGATTTCATCCGCGCCGAGGAAATCGTCATAGGTCAGCGTCGTCTCGGCGACGGTGACACCGGCACCCCTGAGGAGGGCGATGATGCGCTGCCGGGTGATGCCATTGAGGAAGGTGCCGTTCGGCACCGGGGTCAGCGCGACGCCGTCCTTGACCATGAAGACGTTGGCGGTGGCAAGTTCCGCGACATTGCCGAGCATGTCGAGCGCCAGCGCGTTGTCGAAGCCCTTGGCGTGGGCCTCGTTCAGCATGCGGGCATTGTTGGGGTAGAGGCAGGCGGCCTTGGCGTTGACCGGCATGGTCTCGATGGTCGGGCGGCGGAAGCTCGTTTTCGTCACCGTCGTGGTCTTGCCCTCCGGCGGCATCGGCACCTCGAAAAGGCAGAGGCAGAAGCGCGTCGAGTCCGGATCGGCGGCGACGACGAAAGCCCCGCCGCGCTCGGCCCAATAGGTCGGGCGCACATAGATCGCGGCCTCGGGGGCGAATTTCTCGGCCCCCTCAAGGGTCAGCTCCACCATCTCGCCGACCTCCATGACCGGCTTCAGGCCGAGGGCGACGGCGGAGTCGTTGAGGCGGGCGCAATGCAGGTCGAGATCGGGCGCAACGCCCTCGAACACCCGCGCGCCGTCAAAGACGGTCGAGCCGAGCCAGGCGGCGTGGGTGCGCGGCCCGATGATGGGCGGGTTGCCCTCGATCCAGCCGCCGTCGATCCAGGTCCAGGTCTGCGACCAATCCGCCATGTCGTCTCCTCCGATAAACCCCGTGTGATCGAACGACGCGGCGGGGATGCCGTCAACACCCGCGGCGACAAAAAAGCATTTGGTCGCGGCTTGCGAATTTGTTCCTGTTATGTTCTTGTCTGTTCGGTCGCGGTAACCATTGCCGGGCGGGTGGAGGAGAACATGGAACAGCGTCTCAACCTGATCACGCTCGGCGTCGACGACATTGCCGAGACGAAGCGGTTCTTCGCCGACGGGCTCGGCTGGAAACCCTCGGGATTCGAGAGCCCGGAAATCGTCTTCTTTGGCCTTCCCGGCACCGTTCTGGCGCTTTTCGGCCGCACCGCCCTTGCCGAGGATGTGGGCGCGGACATCGGCCCGGCCGGGCGCGACGGCGTCACCATCGCCTGGAACGGGCGCAGCGAGGCGGAGGTCGATGCGGCCTATGCCCGCGCGGTTTCGGCCGGCGCGCGCCCGGTCAAACCACCGCAGAAGGTGTTCTGGGGCGGCTATTCGTCCTACGTCCGGATTCCCGGCGGGCATTTCCTGGAGATCGCCTTCGTGCCCGACTTCCCGATGGACGATGCCGGAATGTTGCAACTGCCGCCGCCGAAAGACGCTTGACGGCGGCGGCGCGGCCCGGTTCCCTTGGCGCCCGTTACGAACGCGCGCCACAGCCCAACCGCAGGACCGTCCGCCATGTCGCATTCCGTCTTTGTCTTCGATGCCTACGGCACGCTCTTCGACGTCCATGCGGCGGTGCGCCGGCACGCCGAGGCGGTCGGGCCCGACGGCCAGAAGCTGTCGGAGATCTGGCGCGCCAAGCAGCTCGAATATTCCTGGGTGCGCTCGCTGATGGGCCGCTACCAGGACTTCTGGAGCTTGACGGAGCAGGCGCTCGACTACGCGTTCCGGGCCGTGCCGAGCGCCGACACGTCCGTCAAGCCGATGCTGCTCGATGCCTATCGCGAGCTCGACGCCTACCCGGAAGTGCCTGAGGTGCTGAAGGGCCTGAAGGAGGCCGGCTGCCGGCTGGCGATCCTTTCCAACGGCTCGCCGGAGATGCTGGACTCCGCCGTTCGCTCGGCCTGCATCGCCGACTATCTGGACGCCGTCCTCTCCATCGACGAGATCCGCGCCTACAAGACCGACCCGCGGGTCTACGACATGGTGACGACACAGTTCCGGGTGTTTCCGGAGGCCGTGTCGTTCCAGTCGTCAAACCGCTGGGACGTTGCCGGTGCCACCGCCTTCGGGTTCCGGACCGTGTGGATCAACCGGGCCGGCGTGCCGGACGAATATTCCGACCTGCCGCCGGCCGCCGTCTTGCAGGACCTGTCGGGCCTGCCCCACGTCGGCTGAGTTCCCTTCTGCGTCAGGCCGTCTCGGCAAGCTCGCCGATGAGGCGGGCCCAGGAGCGGATGCCCTTGTGGAAGCTCGTCAGCTCGTATTTCTCGTTCGGCGAGTGGATGCGGTCGTCGTCGAGGCCGAAGCCGATCATCAGCGACTGCATGCCGAGCGTCTTCTGGAAGTCGGTGGCGATCGGGATCGAGCCGCCCATGGCGATGAGCGCTGCCGGCTTCGCCCATTCCTCCTCCAGTGCCTTCTTGCCCTTGGCAAGGAACGGATCGTCGAAGGGGATGGTCACCGCAGCGCCGGAGCCGTGGGCGTGGAATTCGGCCGAGCAGTCCTCGGGCAGATTCTCCTCGACATATTTGCGGAAGGCGGCGCGGATCGCCTGCGGGTCCTGGTCGCCGACGAGGCGGAACGAGACCTTGGCCGAGGCCTCGGCCGGGATCACCGTCTTGAAGCCATCGCCGGTGTAGCCGCCGGTGATGCCGTTGACCTCGCAGGTCGGCCGCGACCAGATCTGCTCCAGCACGCTGCGATCCTTCTCGCCGGCCGGGACCGACAGGCCGATCTCCTTCAAAAAGGCCGCACCGTCGAAGCCGAGATCGTCCCACATCGCGCTGATGTCGTCGGGAAGCTCCGGGACACCCTCGTAAAAGCCCGGCAGGGTCACCCGGCCGTTGTCGTCGTGGAGGCCGGCGAGGATTTTCGTGAGCACATGGATCGGGTTGCGGGCGGCCGAGCCGAACATGCCGGAATGGAGGTCCATATTGGCCGCCTTGATCGTCACCTCGTCGCTGGTGAGGCCGCGCAGCATGGTAGAGATCGCCGGCGTTTCGCGGTCCCACATGGAGGTATCGCAAATGAGCGCGAGGTCGGCCTTCAGTTCCTCCGTGTTCTCGGCAAGGAACGGCGCGACGGACTTGCTGCCGGACTCCTCCTCGCCTTCCAGCATCACGGTGACCGGGATCGGCAGCGATCCGGTCTCCTCGATCCAGGCGCGGGCGGCCTCGACGAAGGTCATGAGCTGGCCCTTGTCGTCGGCAGAGCCGCGGGCAACGATCATCCGGGAGCCGTCGTCGCGGGCGACGAGCTGCGGTTCGAAGGGATCGGTGTTCCACAGCTCCACGGGGTCGACCGGCTGGACGTCATAATGGCCGTAGAAGAGGACGTGCGGGCCCTTGGCGCCGTCGTCCTTGCGATGGCCGACGACCATCGGCTTGCCGATGGTCTTGCGCGGCTCGGCGGCGATGCCGATGGCGCTCAGCTCGGCGGCGCACCAGTCGGCGGCGGCCCGGCAGTCGGCGTCATAGGCCGCATCGGTGGAGATCGACTTGATCCGGATCAGCTCGAACAGCCGGTCCAGGCTGTCATTGAGATTGGCATCGATGCGGGAAAGAACGGCGTTGAGGGACATGGAAACGGGGCTCCGGAATCATGCGGCCGGCGGAAAAGGGCCGGCGCGAGGGAAATAGTGGGCGCCAGGGCGCGGCGTCAGAAGCCGCGCTTCAGGCTGCCGAGGATACCGCGGAAGATGTCGCGGCCGATCGTGTCCGGCAAGCGGTCGACGCGTTTTCGAAGCGCGTCGGTCACGCCGTCGACGACCGATTTGACGGCCATCTCGGTCAGGGAGTCGCTGCGCGATGTGCGGCGGGACCGGCTGGAACGGGTGCGCTTTGCCGAGCCGTATTCCCGGCGGATGCGCTCCAGTTCCTTGGCATCCTCCTCCTCGCGCCGCTGCTCCTCCTCCTGGCGCGCCTTTTCCTCGGCCTTTTTCTGCAGGACCTCATAGGCCGAGTTGCGGTCGATGGCCTCGTCGTAGCGGCCAAGGAGCGGGCTCCTTGCGATCAGCTCTTCGCGCTCGGCGTCGGTGAGCGGTCCGAGCCGGGAGGACGGCGGGCGGATCAGCGTCTGCTGGACGACGGAGGGCACACCCTTTTCCTCAAGCGTCGAGACTAGCGCCTCGCCGACGCCGAGTTCGGTGATGACCCGCTCCGTGTCGAGGTCGGGATTGGGCCGGAAGGTTTCCGCCGCGGCGCGCACAGCGCGCTGGTCGCGCGGGGTATAGGCGCGAAGGGCGTGCTGGACCCGGTTGCCGAGCTGGCCGAGCACCTCGTCGGGCACGTCGAGCGGGTTCTGGGTGACGAAAAAGACGCCGACGCCCTTGGAGCGGATCAATCGCACCACCTGCTCGACCTTGTCGAGGAGCGCCTTCGGCGCCTCGTCGAAGAGCAGGTGCGCCTCGTCGAAGAAGAAGACGAGCTTCGGCTTTGCCGGGTCGCCGACCTCCGGCAGTTCCTCGAACAGCTCCGACAACAGCCAGAGAAGAAAGGTCGCATAGAGCCGCGGGCTCGCCATCAGCCGGTCGGCCGCAAGCACGTTGATCGTGCCCCGGCCCGTCCCGTCGGTGCGCATGAGGTCGGCGATGCTGAGCGCCGGCTCGCCGAAGAAGGCCTCGCCGCCCTGCTCTTCCAGCACCAAGAGCCGGCGCTGGATGGCGCCGAGCGAGGCGGTCGAGACGTGGCCGTAGCGGACGGAAATCTCCTTGCGGCGCTCGTCGAGATGGGTCAGCAGCGAGCGCAGATCCTTCAGGTCGAGCAGCAGCAGCCGCTCGTCGTCGGCGAGCGCGAAGGCGATGTTGAGGACGCCCTCCTGCACGTCGGTGAGTTCCAGGAGGCGCGACAGCAGCAGCGGCCCCATCTCCGACACCGTGGTGCGGATCGGATGGCCCTTTTCGCCGAAGAGGTCCCAGAACACCGTGGGGAACGCCTCATAGCGATAGTCGGCAAAGCCGATGGTCTCGGCGCGCTTCTTCAGGAAATCCTTTTCGGTCCCGGCGACCGCGATGCCGGAGAGGTCGCCCTTGATGTCGGCGCAAAACACCGGCACGCCGGCCGCGCAGAACCCTTCGGCGAGGATCTGCAGGGAAACGGTCTTGCCGGTGCCGGTGGCGCCGGTGACGAGGCCGTGGCGGTTGGCGTATCGAAGCGCGATGTATTCCGGCTTGACGCTGGTTCCGAGATAGACCGCGGTGTCGCTGAGCATTGGCAGGTCTCCGGTGGGGATCGTCCCTTATAGGAGCCCGTTCGCCGGGCGACAACAAAACCGACGATCCCGAAATGGAACAAGGAATATGGAAACCGGATTGTATACGTGACTTCAGTAACACGGCACCGCCAAAAACGCGCCGCTGCGCTTGTTTTTGACGGTTTGCTGGTGTCACAGTGTCGGCCACTCGCCGGACAAGGAGCGCCCGCCAATGGACGAGCTGATCGCTCGCATCGTCGCAAAAGTCGGCATCGACGAGGCAACGGCCCGCCAGGCCGTCGCCATCATCCTCAGATTCATCGAGAAAGACGGAGACACCGAAAAGGTGGCGCCGCTGATCAACGCCATTCCGGGCTCGCGGGAATTCCTTGCCGACCAGGCGCCGGAAGAGGAGCAGAAAAGCGGGCTTTTCGGGGGGCTCGGCAACATGCTCGGCGGCCTCGGCGGCGCCATGGGGGCGATGGCCGCGCTGAACCAGCTCACCAGCGCCGGGCTCGACATCGACCAGGTCAAGGGAACCGCCCACGAGATCGTCGACTTCGCCAAGGAAAAGACCGATCCGCAACAGGTCGACGCGGCGATCTCGTCGATCCCTGGCCTCAGCCAGATCGCGATTTAAGGCACGCCGTCCCGGGCCCGCTACCGGCTGTGCGACATGGGCGTGCACGAGAACGAAAGACATTGAACGGACACAGTCGAACGCAAGACGGTTCGTTCCCGGGGGTCCCGCCGCGGTGGCGGGGTGATACAGCAGCGTGGAGGTAGAAGGTCAATGTCGTCCTATCCAATTCTGGATATTGAGGGAATCGGTCCGAAATACGCTGAGAAGCTGAAGGCGGTGGGCATCCGCACCACCGGCAAGCTGCTCGATCGCGCCAAGGATCCGAAAGGCCGCAAGCAGCTCGCCGAGGACAGCGGCATCGACGAGACCCTGATCCTGAAATGGGCCAACATGGCCGACCTCATGCGCATCAAGGGCGTTGCGGAAGAATATTCCGAACTCCTGGAAGCGGCCGGCGTCGACACGGTGAAGGAACTGAAGCACCGCAACGCCGCCAACCTCACCGCCAAGATGGCCGAGGTGAATGCAACGAAGAAGCTCGTGCGCCTGCTGCCGAGCGAAAAGAACGTCACCAAATGGATCGAGGAAGCAAAGACCCTCGATCCGATGATGACGTACTGAACCGTCTCATTTCCGACAGCGACCGGCTGATTGGGCGGGGACTGCGCCGCGGTCCCCCCTGCCGGTGTGCGGCCGCCTTGCGCGTGCGCTCCCGGCCGGACCTGTGGCCGGCGCTATCCGGCGCCGATTTTTTTGCCGATTCCCGCCTGGAGCGAGGCCGAGTCGGCCTCCCGCATACGGCGTCTACAACCAAAAGTATGCATAATTGACCCATGGGGGCGGTAATCATCGCCGCACCCGATGTCGCGTGGCATGTCCGCAGGACGGACTAGCTGTACTGGAAGCCGGTTCTCGGAGGCGTCTTGACCAGCGACGCGGCGAGCGAAATCTGGCCGTAGCGGATCGCCTCGACCACGGTCTGGGTCTTGTTGCGGGCGTCCAGCTTGCCGGACGCATTCTGCAGGTGGGCATGCACCGTGCGGTGCGAGATCTGCAGCATCTCGGCGATCTCGCTGGCGGTCTTGCCGAAGGCGGTCAGCTCCACCACGCGCCGTTCCCGCGGCGACAGGCCGCCGGCCCGCTCCGCCATCATTTCGTCCATGCCCAGAAGCCGGCTAAAGGCGGCCATCGCCAGGTCGTTCACGGCGCCAAGTTCCGGACCGCCCGGACGGTGGTCGAGACCGCCCACGATGAGGACTCCCTGATAGGGATTATGGGACTGGAAAGGAACAACGATTACAGCACCTTCGGGAGATTCCGCCTGACAGAAGCGGCTCCCTTTCAGCTCCTCGTAACAGGCAAGCTCGGGGGCGATGACGAAGGGCCAGTGGGCGATCAGCGCCAGCTCCAGTGCCGGGTCGTCCGGGCGCACCTGGGGAAGCGGCATCGCCGGCTCGGTAAGGCCGGGCCAATCGGAATAAAGGATCAGCATTTCCAGGGTTCGCCCGGGCATCGGCAGCCCGGTCAGGAACATCCGCGATCCTCCAAGCGCGCGGACCGCATCGCCCAAGGCATCGAACACGGTGGCTGGATCGGTCGCGTCACGGATGGACGCCACCCGATGGTTGATATCGTCCAGTGTCATTTTTAGCCGGCACACTTCCTTGCAGAAGCGGCCCCTTTTCGCCGGCAAGTTGCTTCAATATCGACATTCTGTCAGTCAGATTGCGTATATGCCACTTCCTCAAAGTTGATAGTCATTGAAAAATGGCAAAAAAAGCGACCGAGCCGGAACGTGGTTTGCGGATCGTAACGTTGCCCGCCCGCCTTTTGCCTAACTTGCGGGGTCTTGCCGCTTCTCCTAAGAACTTCGCAAGGCCGAACCGCGCCGTCCGTTGGAGTTGAGAGCCCCGTTTGACGGGGGCCGCTGAGAAGGAATTGGTTTCCATGACCTCATTCGCGCCCGACCTGTTCCAGCCGACCGCAGACCTCAGCGAGGAGGCATGGCGGGCCGCGGTCGAAAAGGCGCTGAAGGGCGCCTCGCCGGACCGGCTTTCCTCAAGGACCGAGGACGGCATCGCCATCGATCCGCTCTACCGGCGTATTGCCGACGGCACCGCACAGGCGGCCCGGCCGGCCGGCGCCCGCTGGAAGGTCATGCAGCGCATCGACCACCCCGATGCGGCCGACGCCAACGGCCTGGCGCTGGCCGATCTCGCCGGTGGCGCCGACGCCCTGGAACTGGTCGCGGCAGGAAGCCCCAACGCCTATGGCTACGGGCTCACCGCCCTTGGCGCCGACGACCTCGCCGCCGTCTTCAAGGACGTCTACCTGCACGGCATCCGCCTGAAGCTCTCGCCCGGCCCGCACGGCGCGCGGCTGGCCCCGGCGATGGCCGAGGCGGCGGCAAAGCTCGGTGTCGCACCGGGCGAACTCGACGTCGATTTCGGCCTCGATCCGGTCGGCGCCCTTGCCGTCAGCGGCGGCTTGCCGGAGCCGTGGGACGCCCTGCAGACCCATACGGCCAACACCATTTCCAGGCTGCGCGAGGCGGGCTTCGCGGGCCCGTTCCTTACTGCCGACGGGCGGCCCTATCACAACGCCGGCGCCACCGAGGCCCTTGAGCTTGCCGCGGTCATCGCCACCGGCGTTGCCTATCTGAAGATGCTGGAGGCCTCCGGCGTCGACCTTGCCGATGCCGCCGGCGAGATCGGCTTCACGGTTGCCGTCGACGCCGACCAGTTCCTCGGCATCGCCAAGCTGCGCGCCCTGAGGGCGCTCTGGCGGAGTGTGACGACGGCCTGCGGCCTCGATGCGGTGCCGATGCGGGTCCATGCCGAGACCTCCTGGCGGATGATGACGGAACGCGATCCCTGGGTGAACATGCTGCGCTCCACCGTTGCCACCTTTGCCGCCGGCGTCGGCGGCGCCGACAGCGTCACGGTGCTGCCCTTCACCGCGACCCTCGGCCTTGCCGACGGCTTTGCCCGCCGGGTGGCGCGCAACACCCAGAACGTGCTCCTCGACGAATCCAACCTCTACAAGGTGACGGACCCGGGCGCCGGCTCCGGCTATGTGGAGACGCTGACGGCCGAACTCGCGACGAAGGCCTGGGCGCTGTTCCAGGAGATCGAGGCGGCCGGCGGCATCGTCGCAGCGCTGACGGCCGGCCTGCCGCAGAAGCAGGTCCGGGAGGCGAATTCGCTGCGCCAAAAGGCGATCGAGAGCCGCAAGCGGCCGATCACCGGCACCAGCGAATTCCCCAACGTGTCGGAAAAGAAGGTCAGGGTGCTGGCGGTGCCGGCCCGGCCGCTGCCCGTCTCCGGCGAGGATTCCGCGCTGAAGATCGAGGCGCTGAAGCCGATGCGGCTGGCCGAACCGTTCGAGGCGCTGCGCGACCGCGGCGACGCCATCGAAGCAAAGACCGGGTCGCGGCCGAAGGTGTTCCTCGCCAATCTCGGCAAGATCGCCGACTTCACGACGCGCTCGAGCTGGGTGAAGAACGTCTTTGAGGCAGGCGGTTTTGAGACCACCGTCAATGACGGCTTCGACGACCCGGCCGATATCGAGACCGCGTTCAAGGAGAGCGGCGCGGCGATCGCCTGCATCGCCTCCTCCGACGAGCTCTATGCCGAACTCGGGCCCGCCGCGGCCGACGCGCTGAAGTTTGCCGGCGCCACGCGGGTCTGCCTTGCCGGCAAGGCGAAAGGCATGGAAGATGCGCTGACCAATGCCGGCATCGACAGCTTCGTCTATGCCGGCTCAGATATCGTTCAGGAGCTTGAGGACGCCTACCGGGCGTTCGATGCGAAAGGCACGGCGCAATGAGCGAGGACAGGACCCCGGTGCTGACCGGCGGCTGCCAGTGCGGCGCGGTCCGCTATGCGCTCTACGCGCCGCCCGAGGACGTGCATATCTGCCATTGCCGGATGTGCCAGAAGGCGGTCGGCGGGCCGTTCGCACCGCTGGCGCCTGTCCGAAAGGGCGACTTCCAGTGGACCCGCGGCTCGCCCGGCGCGTTCCGCTCCTCGACCATCGCGGAGCGCCATTTCTGCCGCGACTGCGGCACGCCGCTGACCTTCCACTACGTCAACAGCGACTGGATCGACGTCACCATCGGCAGCCTCGACGCACCTGAAGAGGCGCCGCCTGCAAACCAGTACGGCATCGAGGGCCGGCTTTCCTGGTTCGCCGGCCTTCACGCCCTGCCCGGCGAGGAGACGTCCCTTCCGGCCGCCCAGAAGCGCCGGATCGCCTCGTTCCAGCACCCCGACCACGACACCCCACCGGACTGGAGACCGCCGCAAACGGCGACAGAAATGCCATGAGCCGAATTCCCGATTTTTCCGCTGTGCCGTTCTCCTTCGCCGCCGCGCCGGCCGGCGCCGGGCCCGATCCCTGGCAGACGCCGGAGGAAATCCCGGTCAAGCCAGTCTACGGCCCGGACGACGTCGCCGACATCTCGTTCGCCGATACCTGGCCGGGGCTGCCGCCGTTCCTGCGCGGGCCCTATCCGACCATGTATGTCCAGCGGCCCTGGACGATCCGGCAATATGCGGGCTTTTCGACGGCCGAGGACTCCAACGCCTTCTACCGGCGCAACCTTGCCGCCGGCCAGAAGGGCCTTTCGGTCGCCTTCGACCTTGCCACCCACCGCGGCTACGATTCCGACCACCCGCGGGTCGCCGGCGACGTCGGCATGGCGGGCGTCGCGATCGATTCCATCTACGACATGCGCACGCTGTTTTCCGGCATCCCGCTCGACCATATGAGCGTGTCGATGACCATGAACGGCGCTGTGCTGCCGGTGATGGCGCTCTATATCGTTGCCGCGGAAGAACAGGGCGTTGCGCCCGAAAAACTCTCCGGCACGATCCAGAACGACATCCTCAAGGAGTTCATGGTCCGCAACACCTATATCTACCCGCCGCTGCCCTCCATGCGGATCATCTCCGACATCTTCGCTTACACCTCCCAGAACATGCCGAAGTACAATTCGATCTCGATCTCCGGCTACCACATGCAGGAGGCGGGAGCGACGGCGGATCTGGAGCTTGCCTATACGCTCGCCGACGGCATCGAATACGCCCGGGCCGGCGTCGCCGCCGGGCTCGACATCGACAAGTTCGCGCCGCGGCTCTCCTTCTTCTGGGCGATCGGCATGAACTTCTTCATGGAAGTCGCCAAGATGCGCGCCGCCCGCCTGCTGTGGGCCAAGCTCATGCGCGAGGCGTTCGACCCGAAGGACCCGCGCTCGCTGTCGCTCAGGACCCACTCCCAGACCTCCGGCTGGTCGCTGACTGCCCAGGACGTCTACAACAACGCCGTGCGCACGGCCGTTGAGGCGATGGCGGCGACCCAAGGGCATACGCAGTCGCTGCACACCAACTCGCTCGACGAGGCGCTGGCCCTGCCGACGGACTTTTCCGCCCGCATCGCCCGCAACACCCAGCTCTTCCTTGCCCAGGAGACCGGCAACAACCGGGTCATCGACCCCTGGGGCGGCTCCTACTATGTGGAGCGGCTGACCCACGACCTCGCCATGCGCGCGCTCGCCCACATCAACGAGGTGGAAGAGCTCGGCGGCATGGCGAAGGCCATCGAGAAGGGCCTGCCGAAGCTGCGCATCGAGGAGGCCGCGGCCAAGACCCAGGCGCGGATCGACTCCGGCAACCAGATCGTCGTCGGCGTCAACCGCTACAAGCCCGACACCGAGGACGAGATCGAGGTCCTGAAGGTCGACAATTCCGCCGTGCGCGGAGCGCAGATCGAGAAGCTTGAGCGGCTGCGCGCGGAACGCGACGACAAGGCGCTCGCAGCAGCCCTCTCGGACCTGACAACGGCGGCGGAGCGCGGCGACGGCAACCTCCTCGACCTTTCGGTCAAGGCGGCGCGGGCCAAGGCCACCGTCGGCGAGATCACCCAGGCGCTTGAGAAGGTCTACGGCCGCCACACGGCGGAGATCAAGGCGATCTCGGGCGTCTACAAGCGGGAAGTCGGAACCATGTCGGACGCAGTCAACACGGTGCAGAAGCTGGTCGAGGCGTTCGAGGCCAATGACGGCCGCCGGCCGCGCATCCTCGTTGCCAAGATGGGCCAGGACGGCCACGACCGCGGCCAGAAGGTGATCGCCTCGGCGTTCGCCGACCTCGGCTTCGACGTCGATATCGGCCCGCTGTTCGCAACGCCGGAAGAGGCGGCGCGCCAGGCGGTGGAGAACGACGTCCACGCGGTCGGCGTCTCCTCGCTCGCCGCCGGCCACCTGACCCTCGTCCCGGCGCTGCGCGATGCCCTTGCCGAGGCCGGCCGGCCCGACATCCTCATCGTCGTCGGCGGCGTTGTGCCGCCGCAGGACTACGAGGCGCTCTACGCCGCCGGGGCGGCGGCCATCTTCCCGCCGGGCACGGTGATCGCGGAGGCCGCCAGCGACCTCATCCACAAGATCAACGTCAATCTCGGCTACGAGAAGGAAGCGGCCGAGTAGGCCCTTCCCGCGCCGTCCGACCGACCCGACCCGGAATACCGGCGCTGCCCGCGCGGCACCGGTATTACGGCGCTATTGCAGAGTCCTTTTTAGCATTGGGCCGCCGGGGAAAGCGCGCCCGATGGCATTTCCGCGAACAGAACGATCGCTCCACTCGGAAAAGTAAGCGCTCGGGCGCGAATTCAACGCGCGGACACACCAAACCTTAATCTTCATCGGCGACGATCCCGCGAAAGACTACAGACCCAATCAAGTTAGTCATGGGAAGGTGCGTACCTGATGCTGAAGCTGCTGAAACAGCGGATCCCCGACACCCCTGCGCCCGAGGCGGCCGACGAGATGGAGGCCGCCGAGGCGGTTGCCGCGCTGGCCGAGACCGATGCGGTCAACGAGATGCGCAAGGCGCTGTCGGAGATCGCCCGGGACCTCGGCGCGCTCGGCCTTACCATTGCCGATGCCACCGGCGTCGTGGAAGACAGCAGCTCATCGGCGCACCAGCTCGCCGACACCTTCGACGAGCTTTCGGCCGCCTCCAGCGAGGTGCGCGCCACCAACGAATCCATCTCGCAGTCCTGCGGCGAAACGGTCTCGGCGACGGCAACCGCCGGCGAGGCCGTCCGCGGCTCGCGCCAGACGCTTGAGACGGCGCTGTCGCGGATCGAGGGCCTGATCGGCGCCGTCGGCAACATCAACGAACAGCTCCAGGGCCTGCAGTCGGCGCTCGGCAGCGTGCGCGAGGTGGCCGACGCCATCGACGCCATCGCCCGCCAGACCAACCTCCTTGCCCTCAACGCCACCATCGAGGCCGCGCGCGCCGGAGAGGCCGGCAAGGGCTTTGCCGTCGTCGCCTCGGAGGTCAAGGCGCTCGCCGGTGAGACCAGTTCGGCGACCGAGCAGATCGCCTCGACCCTTTCGGAACTCGACAGCGAGGCCGACAAGCTCGTGCTGCTCGGCAACCAGGCGATCGAATATACCGGCGAGGTCAATGAGAGCGCAGGGTCGCTCGACGCCTCCATGGCCGAGATCGAGCGGTCCATCGAGGAGATCGAGGTCTCGTCGCGGGCGATCGAGGAAAGCGTTGCCGGCAACGAGGAGCGGCTCTCCCATTTCGGCGAGCGGATCGATGCCATGCATGCCGCGCTCGATGCCAATGTCTCGCAGCTCGGCACCTGCGCCGGCGAGATGTTCGGCGCGCTCTATTCCACCGACAAGATGGTCGGCCTCGCCGCCACCAGCGGCATCGAGACCGGCGACACCAAGTTCGTGAAGATCATCCTGGAGATGGCCGACGAGGTCACCCGCCGCTTCGAGGAGGCGATCGTGGGCGGCCAGATCCGCGAGGCCGAGCTCTTCGACTATTCCTACGAGCCGATCCCGGGCACCGACCCTCAGCAGGTGATGGCGAAGTTCACCCCCCTCACCGACCGGCTCCTGCCGGACCTGCAGGAAGCCATCCTGGAGCGGGACAAGAACATCGTCTTTTGCGCCGCCATCGACATCAACGGCTACCTGCCGACCCACAACAAGAAGTTCTCAAAGCCCCAGGGCGACGACCCCGTCTGGAACGCCGCCAACTGCCGCAACCGCCGCATCTTCAACGACCGGGTGGGCCTTGCCGCCGGCCAGAACACCAAGAAATTCCTCCTCCAGACCTACCGCCGCGACATGGGCGGCGGCAAGTTCGTGCTGATGAAGGATATCTCCGCGCCGGTGCACATCGCCGGCCGGCACTGGGGCGGCGTGCGGATGGGGTATAAGGCTTAAGGGTTCGTTGCCGCGGCCCCATCCCATGCGGCGGGCGGCATCATGAATTACCTTAGTTCTTGGCCGCGGTCGTCTCCGCTCCTAAGGCTTGTTCCTAGACCACACTGCACTGGAGTGGGGAAGCAACGGCGCGATCGATGACGAGATCTGAAACGGGTAGACGGGATGTACTGCGACACCCAATCCCGGTCAAAAACCCGAACAGAAACGAATACTACTATCTCCGAACCCCGACATCTTCTGCCGAATCTCGGGCCAAGGCTCTATGAAAGGAACTAGAATTCGTATATCGGTTGTTATCTTCACATCTCTCTATCTTTAGGGGTATCCGCCATGAGAGTGACCTTAACAATCACAATTTTGGTTTGGTGTTACCTCGGCAGTCTGAATTTCTCGCATTCGGCAGATTTTTCCTGCAACACCACACTCAGTCCGGCCAACGACGATCCGTCTTCGTCCAATGAGTGCCTGCAGGAATTGGATCGATGCACTTATCGGGCAAGCATTGGATCGATCTTCAAACCTATTTATTTGATTTTTTATGATAACAAATTGGTTTGCGGAGGAGACCCCTATGGCCGATTGCGCATTGAAGGGCACAATTATGAGCAAGGCAAGATTGATATAGCCGTCCTAGAAAAAATAGGTGGGAATGACTATTTTGAGGAAAATGAGAAGCGAAAAGTTATTTATCGTGGGGCACTGACGAAACGAATTACCAAGGAGCTTATTATTTGGGAGGGTTATGTTCGAACACCAGACGGCTCCGAGCAACAATCCGCGTACATTAAGCGAAACCGAGAATTCAGAAATATTTTTGCCAACAAATTCGAATCTCCACCTTTCGGCGTATGGGATAAAGAGCTAATTGCGCAAGTGGAAAATTCAGATCTTGAAGATGGATATATTTATTCCTCCAAAGAATTGCATGGTGCATACTACTGTGGAGATGGCGGATGTGAAGCTGAAGGAATTGGCGTTATTGTAAGAAAAGATGAGATCGATCATTTCCTTGCGCGTTTAAAAAAGTCGGGATTACAGTATTTGAGTGTCAAATTTTCTACCGATGACGACAGACTTTTTTGTTATATATCATCATATGGATCCCAAATATACGAACGGATTGCAAAAACACTTGGAATAGAAGATGAACAAGATTTTTACGATGAAACTAACCCTGAAGCTGCAAAAGCTGCGAAAAGCCTAAAAGATGAATTTATTTGCATACATGTAAATGCTGTTCCACTGCATGAACCACACGTGACCATGTCCTTACGCAAATTTCCAGAAGTTTATGCTGCTAGGAGATTGGGTGGAGGAGCTGGAGCTGATGCGATATCGTTTTTTGTTAATGGTCAAACTTTTTTGAGGGATTCAAATTCACTCAACTTTGGGCGAGCTATTGAGGTGTTCGGATCTGCATTGGGCACATACTACCCCAGCTCTTCAAATTATGATATTTCCGACCCCTTTGTTCGAAATAATTCTATTTTTTGGAATGTTAAGGGGCGGCGTGTGGCCTTAGAAAAAAGGAGAAATTTTAGCGTAGCCGAGGCGGCAGAATGGTGGAAGTTAAGGATCCAACTTTTTATCGCTCAAAAGAATTTCCAAGAGTACGTGTTGGTACTGAATCTACCCGAAACACGTGTCACTAATTGGGGTTTCGATTCATTTCCCGTTGATGAAAAATTTGAAAAAGAACTAACGAATGATCCCAGATTTCTTGATTTTCGAGATCGCCTGATTGGGGTGTTGACGAAGGAAATCAACGATCCGGTGTTCATCCCATGAAAATGCACCGGAACAAATTTAAGCTCGAAGCTAGTATTACAATTGTGCTGTCGCACGTTGTAATATTTTTCATCGCCATAATATTCCAAGCGAAATATGGATTCGGCGAACGCAGCGCTTTTGACGTCATGTCGGCCACTATTCCACTATTTGGCTTATTTTTGTCAATTATCATAAAAGATACTATTTCCGGACAATTTGATCTATCGTCTGGCAAAATTATTACCCCACAAATGGTTTGGATTACTAGAATTATTCTTGGATCTTACGTAATCGCTTGCTTGTTAACGTTTTTACTATTTGGGATTCAGAGTATAAAAACACCAGATGAGTTGACAAGTTGGATCGCATCTATTGAGTCCGCTCTTGGCGTTTCACTTGCTATGCTTGTTGATAGCTTGTTCGGTGGAGACCAGAGAAAGAACGATAACGTTAAAATTGACATCTAGTATGGAATATTTTTTATACCTCTTTTCAATTGGAGAATTGTTTCATCGAAAAGAAAAGCACACGCATACTTTGAACCAATTTCAGTTGTACCTTGGCGTTTGACCTGCCTACCGGAGCGGTGACATCTCACGATACCGGTAAGTCTCATCAATGCGATTCCGCTGTCGTGATCTCGTCGAAGAGAGCGCTCGTACGCCACTTCGGCCCGACAGAAACGTATGCGATAAAAGCGCAAGACGGGCAGCGCTTTCGCGCCGCCCGCCGTCGTATCGATCCGCAAAATGAAGGACCGCCCGCCCCTACTTCCCCATGCAATTGGCGTAGTACGTCACCGTCGCCGGCCAGTCGGAGAAGATGCCTTCGATGCCGACGTCCTCAGAAAGGACGTTGAGCAGCTCGTAGATGCGGCCGTCGGACTTGGTGATGTCGTTGATCGGGGTGTAGTACCAGCCGCCGCCGGTCTTCAGGGGGCCGGAGCGCTCAAGGGTCCAGGTGATGATCTTGAGGCCGGCGTCCTTGGCCGCCTTGGCGTAGGCGGAGGCGGCGATTTTGTCGCCGTCGGCGGTGACCAGCATGTTCATGGACGGGGCGAGGTAGTTGACGCCCTCAGCCTTCAGAGCCTTGAAGTCTTCCTTCCAGGTCTTGGAATCCTGCTCGTCGAAGCCGTCGCCCCATTCGACCAGATAGACGGCCTGCTTGCCGAACTCCGGCTCGGCCTTGATCCAGTAGAGGACGTCGTCGAGGTTGAAGGACTGGGCAAAGACGTCGGACGGGTCGACGCCGGCCGCCTTGTACTCGTCGATCATCTTCTGGGCGTAGTCTTCCTGGGAAAAGCCGTCAAACGGCATCTCGACGGCGGGCGACTTCAGCTCCGGGGTGAACTTGACGCCGAGTTCCTTGAAGAGCGCGATCGATTCCGCGTGGGTCATGACGGTGCCGGCGGATTCCGCATAAAGGTCGGTGCGCCAGTTGGCGGTGCCGTCCATATAGGCGTCCACCGTTGTCGCGGTCTTGTCGGCGGCGTCCATCTTGCCCTTCAGGCTCTTGAACTCGGCGAGCGTGATGTCGCTGGTGCGGCATTCGGCGCTCGCCTCGGTCTCGCCCTCGGCCGGCGAAAACGCCTTGGTGCAGTTGGCGGCAAGGTCTGTGCCGAGGATGTTGGTGGTGGTGTGCAGGTCGTTCTGGGCGTGGCGGCAGACGAGCTCCTTGTCCTTCGTAAAGGTCACGTCGCATTCGACGATGCCGGCGCCCATGCGGGCCGCCGCGATGTAGGACTCGCGGGTGTGCTCCGGGAACATCATCGCCGCGCCGCGGTGGCCGATGGAAAAGGCGCTCGGGGCCATCTCCTTGTCGGCGCAGGCGGCGAGCTTGTCCTTCAGCGCGCCGTCCGTCATCTGATCGATGAGGAAAAAGGGGCGCGGGCCGAGTTCGACCGGCTGGGCAATCGCAGCGGACGCAAATGTCGCCGCGGCGGCGGTCATCAGGAGGGTCTTCCAGGTCGTGGTCATCGGGGTATCCCTGAAATGGCGGTGGGGCCTGAATGGCATCTATAGGGCGGCGGGATGAAACCAGAGCCCGGTAACGGAGCCGTGTCAGGTCGATGACGTTCCGGTTACGCCGGGCCCGCTGCGACGGCCTGGCGCAGACCAGGTGGGGGTCTTCAATTCAACACGATCTGGCCGTCGACGCAGTGCCAGCTTCCCGGCGCGATCAGGCGCTTGTGGGCATAGCGCACCGAATGCAGCGCGCCTTCCAGGCTGGTGCGCCAGAACTCCAGGAAGCCGTGCATCTCCGGAAAGTCCGGCGCCAGGTCGTAGTCCTGCCAGACATAGCTCTGCAGCAGCGCCGGGTAGTCCGGCATCCGGTAGAGGATGTGGGCGGTCGTCAGCCCGTAGCCCTTTAGCTGGCGTTCCAGATCGGTTTGGCCCATCGGACACTCCCTTTGCCACAAAAGCGGCTCCAAGCGTGCCCCGGAAAAACGCGCCGTGGCAACCCCCGACCTCGCCGATATCACAATGTTGTCAATTTGTTAGCAGCATAGTCATTTGAGTGCTGTCGGCCGCCGCGGGTAGGATTTCGCCTTCGCCGGGCCAGCGCACACCGCACCGGGGCGCCGCGACAACGATGCCGGCGCTTGCCCTTGGCGCCGATCTCGCCTATCCGACTAGGCGTCCGGGCCTTCGGGGGCCTTGCGGCCGGTGCCGCAGCAGTCAGGAGTCTTTGCCAGATGGTTCGCGTCCGCGGCCGGTTCATCCTTTCCCTTTCCTTCGCCCTCGGCCTTGCCGCCTGCAGCGGCGCCACCCCGCCGGAAGGCATCGGCCCGATCGGCGGCGACGTTCCGGACAACGCCTTTTCGGAAACCAACCCCTATACCGGCGCCGGCTACGACACGCCGCTGCCGACGCCGATCATGCAGTTCACGGCAACGACCGCCGGCCCGCTCGGCACCGATCCCGCCTATTCGAGCCGGGAACTGCAGGCAAAACTGCCCGGCTTCGAGACCGCGACCGCAGAGACCGCGCGCGAGAACGGCGTCGCCAACACGCTCGTTGCGCTCCATGACGGCCAGCAGGTGCTGCAGCTCTTCAAGGGCTCGGGCGGCAAGGTCTCCGAAATCCATGCCGCCAGCGGCGTCGTTGCCGGGCCCGCGGGCGAACAGGTCGGCATGACCTTCCGCCAGGCCGGCATGAGCCGGTCGAGCTGCCGGGTCGGCCGCAACCTCTGGCGCGGCATGGCGGTGTGCCCGTCGAAGGGCGCAAAGAACGTCACCCTCGTCTTTGCCCTTCCCGGCTATCGCGGCCCGTTCGACCGCATGCCGCCGGAGGGCAAGATCGGCGATGCCGTCCTGCAGCGCTTCGTGTGGACCCCGACCAGCTAGCAAAGGTTCCCATGGCCGACCCCGCGCCCGCAAAGCCGATGGACGGCACCGATATCGACGCCATGGCCGAGCGGCTGCGCGCCGGCGACCGGGCCGCGCTCGCCCGCGCCATCACGCTCGTGGAATCGCGCCGCCAGGACCACCAGCAGCGCGCCCATGCGCTGCTGCAGGCCGTGCTGCCGGACACCGGCAAGGCGTTCCGGGTCGGCATCACCGGCGTTCCGGGCGTCGGCAAGTCGACCACCATCGACATGCTCGGCGCCAATCTGACGGCCGCCGGCCGCAAGGTGGCGGTGCTCGCGGTCGATCCCTCCTCCACCCGCAGCGGCGGCTCGATCCTCGGCGACAAGACGCGGATGGCCCGGCTCGCGGTCGACCCCGACGCCTTCATCCGCCCCTCCCCCTCCGCCGGCACGCTCGGCGGCGTCGCCGCCAAGACGCGGGAATCGATGCTCCTTTGCGAAGCCGCAGGCTTCGACGTGGTGCTGGTGGAGACCGTCGGCATCGGCCAGTCGGAGACGGCGGTTTCCGAAATGGTCGACTTCTTCCTCGTCCTGATGCTGCCGGGGGCCGGCGACGAACTCCAGGGCATCAAGAAGGGGATTCTCGAAATCGCCGACATGATCGCCGTCAACAAGGCCGACGGCGAGGGCAGGAAACGGGCGGAGGCGGCCGCCGCCGACTACCGGGCAGCCCTCAACATCCTCGCCCCGCGCGACCCGAACTGGACGCCGCCGGTGATCACCGTCTCCGGGCGTGCCAACGAAAATCTCGACGGCCTGTGGCAGCAGATCGAAACCCACCGGGAAAAGATGACGAGGCTCGGCACCTTCCAGGACCGGCGCCGGACCCAGCAGGTGAGCTGGATGTGGTCGATGCTGGAAGACCGCATGATGGCCTCGCTGAAAAACAATCCGGCAACCGCGGAGCGGCTGCCGGAGCTGGAAAAGGCGGTGCGCGAGGGAAAGGTCTCGGCGAGCTTTGCGGTGGATGAGATCAGCGGCCTGATGAAGCTTTAGGTTTTCGCTCACGGGGTTTGTTTTCGCTCACGCCAGGCTCGCTATCGCTCGCGGCTCCGCGGTGGCGGCGCATAAGCGCCGGCGGCCGGTCGGCCTTGCGAGCCCTGCGGGCTCGGTTTCTATGTCTCGCGGCCGGGCGTTCGCTAACGCTCACTGGCCTCCGACGGGGCCTCGCATTCGCTCGGGCGGCCGGTCGGCCTTGCGAGCCCTGCGGGCTCGATGAACGTCGCACCTCACTCAGCCGTCATCCCGGGCGGAGCGAAGCGGAGACCCGGGACCCATTGCCCCTCTCCACACAGCGGCCCGCCGCGGAGCCTTTCGCGCCATCGATGCGCGCTCATGCCCGGTCCGGCCTGCAACCGCCATACCGCGTTGACAGGGGCAATAGGCCCCGGGTCTGCGCCCGGGGTGACGACTGAACATGTGGCGAAGCGAGTGGAAAAACCGCCGCCGTCATTGCCAGTGAGCGAAGCGAGCGTGGCAATCCAGCGCTACGCGCTCCGGGCAAGCGGACCTGGATCGCCGCGTCGGCCTTGCGGGCCCTCCGGGCTCGATGAACGTCGCACCTCACTCACCCGTCATCCCGGGCGGAGCGAAGCGGAGACCCGGGACCCATTGCCCCTCTCCACACAGTAGCCCGCCGCGGAGCCTTTCGCGCCATCGATGCGCGCTCATGCCCGGTCCGGCCTGCAACCGCCATACCGCGTTGACAGGGGCAATAGGCCCCGGGTCTGCGCCTGGGGTGACGGCTGAACATGTGGCGAAGGAAGTAGAAAAAACCGCCGCCGTCATTGCCAGTGAGCGAAGCGAGCGTGGCAATCCAGCGCTACGCGCTCCGAGCAAGCGGCTCTGGATCGCCGCGTCGGCCGTACGGCCTCCTCGCGATGACGACGAAGCCCTATCGCTGTGTCCCGTCAAACACCTGACCCTACCGCCCCGACAGGATCGGATCCTCCAGCACCACCGCGTTCTCGCTGAGGAAGTGGCGCAGCGCCATGACCAGGTGCCAGGCGTGGCGGTCGTCGCCGCGGGCAAGGGCGTCGCGGATGTCGTCGGCGATCATGTTGCGCACCGCCTCCACCCCGCGGTCCCTGTGCATCAGGTAGTTGCCGAGGGCGGCGGCGGCGATTTCCGGGATGTGTTCGTGTTCGGCAATCGCCAGGATCTCGTCTTCGTCGAGACCGCTGAGGGCGATGCAGTCTTCCAGCGAGATCATCTCTCCCTCCACGTTTTTTCTTTTCTTCATCCTCATATGGGTGCTGCGGCGCTGTTTTCGATGCGGTTCATGCGCGGAAACACTTGGTTTTTCTGCGGCTTATCGACGCCGAAACGGTGATCCGGCTCAGGATTCCCTCCGTTCACCTTTGCGTTTCAAAACGAAACGGGAGCGCAGGCACGGGGCTTGCTGAGGTCCTTGCAGACACAGAGCCCGTTTGCAGGACGCTTCATGCTGGACCGCCGATCGTTTCTGACTGCCGGCGGCGGATTTGCCGCCGCTGCCCTTGCCCCCGCCGCGCCGGCGCGGGCCAACATCGAAGTCGCCGAACTGCGCGGCTCGCTCGATGCGTCCCATTTCGGCGCACGACCCGGCGCCGTCGACGACCAGAGCCGCATCCTGCAGATGGCGATCGACCAGGCGACGCGCGAGCACCGGCCGCTGTTCATCCCGCCGGGCCGCTACCAGGTCTCCAACCTCACCCTACCGGACGGCGCGCAGATCGTCGGCATTCCCGACGAGACGCAGCTCGTCTACCAGGGCGGCGGGCATTTCCTCCTCGGCGAGAAGGCCGAGCGGCTGTCCCTGGAGGGCATCGTCATCGACGGCTCCAACCGGCTGCTGGAAGACTACGCGCCGGGCCTCGTCCACTTCATCGACGTGGAGCGGGTGACGATCGCCAACTGCTCGATTTCCGGCAGCGCCATGAACGGCATCTCGCTGCATCGCTGCGGCGGGCGCATCGAGCGCTCCACGGTCTCCGGCGCCGGCCAGGCCGCGATCCAGACCATGGAGGCCAAGGGCCTTGCGATCCGCGACAACGTCGTTACCAACTGCGCCAATGGCGGCATCCTCGTCCATCGCTGGACCGAGGGCGACGACGGCACGCTCGTCACCGGCAACCGCGTCGAAGAAATCTACGCCCGGGACGGCGGCACCGGCCAGAATGGCAACGGCATCAACGTCTTTCGCGCCCACAATGTGATGGTCGCCAACAACCGGGTGGCCAATTGCGCGTTTTCCGCGATCCGCTCCAATGCCGGCTCGAACGTCCAGATCACCGCCAATAGCTGCCTGAAGTCCGGCGAGACGGCGATCTATTCGGAATTCGCCTTCGAGGGCGCCGTCATCTCCGACAACATCGTCGACGGCGGCGCCAACGGCATCTCCGTCGTCAATTTCCGCGAGGGCGGCCGGCTCGCCACCGTCTCCGGCAACCTCGTGCGCAACATGTCGACCATCGGCCCCTACACGTCCGAGCCGCCGGGCTTCGGCAGCGGGATTGCTGCTGAGGGCGACACCACCATCGCAAACAATGTGGTGGAGAACGTGCCGCTCTTTGGCCTGGCGCTGGGCTGGGGCCCGCACATGCGCAATGTCACAGCGACCGGCAATATCGTGCGCAATGCCAAGGTCGGCATCGCCGTTTCCGTCGTCGACGGGGTCGGGCCGGCGGTCGTTGCCAACAACATTCTGGAAGAGACCGCGGACGGCGCCATCATCGGCTTTCGCTGGGCCGATCGGGCGAGCGACGACCTCGTGGACGGCGGCGGCGACGCCTTTGCCGGCCTCACCGTTGCCAACAATGTCGCGCGCTGAAATCCGCCGTTCCGCGCCGCCTCGGTCAACCGCCCGTTACCGCCACTGCCGAAAATTGCGGCAAATTAACCGGACTTTCACGGCAGCCACCGTATAAAGGTCCACCTTCAACCGTCGGCGCGCTCCGCCTGCGCCAGGATCCGTGGACGATGCACCAGACGACGCTTGCCCGCAGCACCTTGAGCTGGACGGCGTATCATTCGCTCGCCGACTGCGCCGCGCTCTGGTGCGACTTCCAGAAGCGCGCGATCCGCACGCCCTACCAGCGCTTCGAATGGCTGAACAGCTGGATGGAGACCTTCGGGCGGCGCGACGGCACCGAGCCGCTGATCCTCGTAGGCTTTGAGGGCGACAATCCGCGAATCCTGTTGCCGCTCGCCGTCGACCGGGAACTCGGCGCACGGCGCCTCACCTGGCTCGCCGGCGACTGGTGCGACTACGCCATGCCGCTGATCGCCCCGGAACTGGCCGAAGCGCTGACGGATGGCGACGTCGCGGCGATCTGGCGAACCGTCGCGGAGATCGCCGACGGCGCCGATTATCTGCTGCTTGAGCGGCAGCCGCTAAACCTCGGCGACTTCGACAACCCCTTCGCGCGCTATGATGCCCGGCCCTTCACCTCCAAGGCCTATGCGCTTCGCATCGGCGGCGACTGGGAGAGCTTCTACGAGCGCATGCACAGCACCAAGTCGCGGCGGCGCCTGCGCGACAAGGAAAAGCGCATCAAGCGCTGCGGCGAGATCGCCTTCCGCAGGCTTTCCGGCGCCACCGAAATCCACGGCGCGGTCGGCGAACTCCTTGACTGGAAGGTGGCGCAGATCCTGGAGCGCGGCGCCTTCAACCCGTTCGACGACACCACCAGCGACATGTTCCTTGCCCATGTGCTGACGAGCGCGCCGGAGTTCGTCCGGTTCTACGCGCTGGAGGTCGGCGGCAAGATGGCCGCGGCGGCGATCGGCCTCGTCGACGGCAAGACGATCTCCATCTTCCAGCTCGCCTACGGGCCGGGTCCCTGCGCGCGCTATTCGCCGGGCCGTATCCTGATTCACAAGGTGATGAAGGCGGCGATCGAGGAGAAGCTGGAGATTTTCGACTTCTCGCTCGGCGACGAAGGCTACAAGCTGGATGTGTGCGACATCCATGTGGAGATGATGCAGACCTCGCACGCCATGACCGCGAGCGGCTGGCTGCCGGCGACCCTGCACACCGCCAAGAGCATTGCCAAGCGGCGGGTCAAGGCCTCCGAACGCCTGACGGCGGCGACCTTCGCCGTCAACCGCGCCGTCCACCGGCTCGGCTTTTCCGCGGTCGGGCGCGTGCGCAGCGACATCGATCCGGAACCGCCGACCACGAAGGCGCCGGTCAGCGCGCAATCCTAGACGACCTTGATCGGCGACGACGGACCGGCATAGTCTTGGTCCGATGGACGGGTTTGCGAAGAGCCCGGAGCGAGGCGGCGCCGGAGATCATTTGCCCCAGGCTGAAGACATCGAGGAGCTGCTTTCGCGGACCGCGCTCGGCGACCGGGACGCCTTTCGCCTGCTCTACGTGCACACCTCGGCGAAACTTTTCGGCGTTTGCCTCCGTTTGCTGAAAGACAAGGCCCGGGCCGAAGACGCGCTGCAGGAGGTCTATGTCAAGATCTGGTCCAACGCTTCGAAATACGCCCCATCCGGCTACAGCCCGATTTCCTGGCTGGTGGCGGTCGCCCGCAACCATGTCATCGACATCCTCAGGGCGGCGAAGCCGGAAGCGGTCGATATCGACGACGTGCCGGACGCGGCCGACGACGGGCCGACGCCGGAGCAGGTGTCGGAACGCCGCTCGACCCGCCGGGCGATCGAGGACTGCCTCGACGAACTGGACCATGCTGCGGCGGAGGCCGTGCGCAGCGCCTATCTCGACGGCGACAGCTACCGGGAACTGGCCGAGCGCCAGGATGTGCCGCTCAACACCATGCGAACGCGGCTCAGGCGCAGCCTGATGAAACTGAGAGACTGCCTGGAACGATGAGTGCTGGCGACGACAAACGGCGGAAGGACGACGCGGCGATTGCCGAATACGCGCTCGGCGTGCTGCCGGCCGAGGAGCGCGCCGCCCTTTCCCGCCGGCTCCAGGACGAGCCGGACCTCCAGGCCGACTTGCGCGCCTGGGAGGAGCGGTTCGCGCCGGTCGCCGACGAGGTGGTGCCGGTCGCACCGCCGGCCGAGACGCTGTCGCGGATCGAGGATCGGCTGTTCGGCGCACCGGCACAGAAGCCCGGCATTGCCAGAAGAACCCTTCTCCTCTGGCAGGGCCTCAGCGCCGTGTCGCTCGCCGCCCTGGTGGTTGTCGCGGCGTTGTTCCTGACGCAGCCCGGACCGCGCGAGGCCGGCCCGACCTATGTTTCCGAACTCACCGCCGAGGACAAGGCGTTCCACCTGGTCGCGCTCTATGACGGCGAAGAGGGCGTCCTGCGCCTTCACCGCACGACCGGGGCACCCGCGGGCGGGCACGATTTCGAGCTGTGGCTGATCGAAGGGGGTAACGCCCCGATCTCGCTCGGCCTGGTGCCGCGCGATCCGGCCGGCCGGCTCACCATCCCCGGCGAGCTTGCCGGACGGCTTTCCGGCGCGACGCTCGCCGTCAGCGACGAGCCGGCAGGCGGCTCGCCCACCGGCGCTCCCACGGGACCGGTCGTTGCCACCGGGGCGATCACGCCGATCTGATCGGGTGTGATCGGCCCCATAGATATTTTTCCGTATTCCCCGAAACTTTTTTGAAAAGCGCTCCGTTGCTTGGCCTGTCCCACGAACGAGGACGTCAAACCAAGGAGCCACTACATGACTTCCAAGACCACCTCGATTTTCGCCGCTGCCGGTCTGGCACTTTCGCTCACCGCCGGTGCCGCGCTCGCCGACAACCCGATGGTCGGCGGCGCGCCGATGTACGCGAACAAGAACATCGTGGAGAACGCGGTCAACTCCAAGGACCACGAGACGCTGGTCGCCGCCGTCAAGGCCGCCGGTCTCGTCGAGACGCTGCAGGGCAAGGGCCCGTTCACCGTCTTTGCGCCGACCGATGAGGCCTTCGAGATGCTGCCGGACGGCACCGTCGAGACGCTCCTGAAGCCCGAGAACAAGGACCAGCTCACCAAGATCCTGACCTGCCATGTGGTCGCCGCGGACGCCATGTCCGACGCCATCAAGAAGATGGTCGCCGACGATGGCGGCATGCATCCGGTCAAGACCGTGGGCGGCTGCGAGTTCACCGCCATGACCAAGGACGGCAAGATCATGATCAAGGACGGCCAGGGCAATGTCGCCACCGTCACGATCGCCGACGTCGAACAGTCGAACGGCGTCATCCACGTCATCGACCACGTGCTTCTGCCGGCCTCGTAAGGCGCCAGGACTGCGGCCCCGCCCCGATTTCTGCCGGCGCGCGGGGCCGCGGCTCCCAATCTCACCGAAACGTGCTTCAGTGTTGAGGCGCTTCAGCGTTTCCACATGAGGGTCACGCATCCTATTTAAGGCCAAAGACGTTCAACGGAGGTATTTGCTCATGAAACGCCGCGAGTTTCTGATTGTCGGCGGCGCCGTCGTCGCGGCAGCGGCCGGCAGTTTTGCCTATCTCGGCGGGTCCTTCGCCGAGGAAAAGGGTGTGGAGGGGAACTTCGAGATCACGAAGACGCCGGAGGAATGGCGCGCGGAGCTGACCGAGGCGGAATTCGCCGTCCTTCGCGAAGAAGATACGGAGCGCGCCTACACCAGCGACCTTCTCAAGGAAAAGCGCGAAGGCACCTATGTCTGTGCCGGCTGCGCGCTGCCGCTCTATTCGTCCGAGACCAAGTTCGACAGCGGAACCGGCTGGCCAAGCTTTTATGCGGCCATCGACGGCGCGGTTGGCACGAAGGAGGACAACTCCCTGTTCATGACGCGCACCGAAGTCCATTGCCGACGCTGCGGCGGCCATCTCGGCCACATTTTTGATGACGGCCCGCCGCCGACCGGCAAGCGCCACTGCATCAACGGCGTCGCGCTGGATTTTGAGGCGGCGTAGGGCGCGTTCGCCCGAGCGAGCAGCAAATGGATTGCCGCGTCGGCCTGACGGCCTCCTCGCAATGACGTTGAAATAATTTAGAAAATCGTCATTGCGAGCGGAGCGAAGCAATCCAGTCCGGAGGCGCGGTCTACGCCCTCACCCGCTCCATCTTCGGGTCGTAGAGCGGCTTCAACGACGCCTCTGCACCCACCCGGGTGCCGGCGATGTCGATCTCGTAAGATGAGCCAAGGACGTCGGCGGCGCTCTCGCCCTTGCACGGCACGTAGCCGAGGCCGATGGCGGCGCCGAGGTGGTGGCCGTAGGCGCCGGAGGTCAGGTGGCCGACCACCACGCCGTCCCGAAGGATCGGCTCGTTGTGGTAGAGGAGCGGCTCGGGATCTTTGAGCCGGAACTGCACCAGCCGGCGTGACAGCCCCTCCTCCCGCTTTTTCAGCACCGCGTCGCGGCCGATGAAGTCGCCCTTTTCCGTCTTCACGGCGAAGCCGAGGCCAGCTTCCAGCACATGGTCCTCGTCGGTGATGTCGTGGCCGAAATGGCGGAACGCCTTTTCCAGCCGGCAACTGTCGAGGGCATGCATACCGCAGAGCGTCAAGCCGTGCGCCCTCCCCGCCTCCTCCAGAACCTCGAAGACATGGGCCGCCTGGTCGGTGGAGACATAGATCTCCCAGCCGAGTTCGCCGACATAGGTGATGCGGTGGGCGCGGGCCATCGCCATGCCGATCTCGATCTCCCGCATCGTCCCGAAGGGATGGGCCGCGTTGGAGAAATCGTTCGGCGAGACGACCTTCATCACCTTGCGCGCGTTCGGCCCCATCAACGCCAGCACGGCCTCCGATGACGTCATGTCGGTGATCACCACATGGGCGTCGCCATCAAGGTGCCGGCGCAACCAGGCGAGATCGCGGATGATAGTGGCTCCGGGAACGATGAGGAGGAAGGCAGTCTCTGAGAGCCTTGTAACGGTCAGGTCGCATTCGATCCCGCCGCGCGGGTTCAGCATCTGGGTGTAGACGATGCGGCCCGGTTCCACGTCGATAATGCCGGCACAGATCCGGTCGAGGAAGCGGCAGGCGTCGCGGCCCTCCACCCGGATCTTGCCGAAGGAGGTCATGTCGAAAAGGCCGGCGGCCTCGCGCACGGCGCTGTGCTCGCGGGCGCTGTTGGCGAACCAGTTCTGGCGCTTCCAGGAATAGCGGTATTCGGGTGTCTCGCCCTCCCCAGCGAACCAGTTGGCGCGCTCCCAGCCGGCCATCTCGCCGAAGGCGGCACCGCGCGCCTTCAGGTGCTCGTGCAGCGGCGAGCGGCGCAGGCCCCTTGCGGTCGCCGGCTGGCGATAGGGGAAGTGGTCGGCGAAGAGGAGACCGAGGGTCTCTGTCACGCGTTCCTTGAGGTAGGCGCGATTGGCCTGGAACGGCTGGGCGCGGCGAATGTCGACGTCCCACAAATCGAAGGGCGGCGTGCCGTCGTCGATCCAGTGGGCGAGCGCCATACCGGCGCCGCCGGAGGACGCAATGCCGATGGAGTTGTAGCCGGCGGCGACGAAATAGCCGGCGAGTTCCGGCGCCTCGCCGAGATAGTAGCGGTCGTCGGGCGTGAAGCTTTCCGGGCCGTTGAAGAATGTGTGGATGCCGGCCTCGGCGAGCATCGGCAGGCGGGAAACGGCCATATCGAGGATCGGCTCGAAGTGGTCGAAGTCCTCCGGCAACTGGTCGAAGCAGAAATCGGCCGGGATGCCGTCCATGCCCCAGGGCTTGGCGACCGGCTCGAAGGCGCCGACCAGCATCTTTCCGGCGTCCTCCTTGTAGTAGGCGTGCTCGTCCGGCACGCGCAGCACCGGAAGCGGCGGCAGGCCGTCGATGGACTCGGTGACCAGATAGAAGTGCTCGCAGGCGTGCAGCGGCAGGGTGACGCCGGAGCCTGCAGCAAGATCGCGCGCCCACATGCCCGCGCAGTTGACGACGACGTCCGCCGCGATGTGATGCGGTTCGCCGTCTTTCTCGCAGGTGACGCCGACGACGCGTTTGCCGTTGCTGAGGACTTCGGCGACGGCGACATCTTCGAAGACCTTCACACCGTTGTTGCGGGCGCCTTTCGCCAGGGCCATCGCCACATTGGCGGGATCGCACTGGCCGTCGCCGGGAAGGTGGATCGCCGCGGTGGCGCCCTCGGCGTTGAGGTGGGGATAGAGTTCGGCGAGGCGTTCGGGCGAGATCTCGTCGGCCTCGACCCCGAAGGCGCGGGCGAAGGCCGCCTGGCGCAGCAATTCCTCGCGGCGCTCCTCGGTCAGCGCGACGGTGATCGAACCGTTGCGCCGCATGCCGGTGGCGATGCCGGTCTCTTCTTCCAGGCGCTCGTAGAGGTCGGCGGAGTATTTGGCGAGCCGGGTCAGGTTCGGCGAGGCGCGGAGCTGGCCGATGAGGCCGGCGGCATGCCACGTCGTGCCCGAGGTCAGCTTCTTGCGCTCCAGCAGCACCACGTCCTGCCAGCCGAGCTTTGCCAGGTGATAGGCGATCGAGCAGCCGGAGACGCCGCCCCCGATGATGACGGCGCGGGCCTTTTGCGGCAGGTCGGCCATGGGAGACTCCTTGAAGGGGAGACCAGACTGGGATGGCGGACCCTGCCGGGTCAATAGACCGGCGGCGAGCAGACCCAGAAGATGACCGTTTCCCGCTTGCCGGGGTTGCGCCAGCGGGTCGGACGGTCGCGATACTGGAAGCTATCGCCGGCGCCGAGCCGGAAGGTGCGCTCGCCGATGCTCAGTTCCAGTTCGCCGGCAACGACGATGCCGCCGTCATTGGTCGGGCGGGCCGGCAGCGGACCGCTTTCCGTGCCGGGCGCGAAGACCGAGCGCAGCATCTCAAAGTCGCCGGAAAGGTCCGGCGACAGCAGCTCCTCGGTGAGGCCGGTCTCGGAGGTGCCGAGCTGCTGGCGGGCGCCGGCGCGCACGATGAGGCCGCGCTCCTCCGGAGGGGCATCCTCGTTGCGGAAGAAGAAGCTGATCGGCACGGAGAAGAACCGCGAGATGATCCTCAGATCGGCGATGGAGGCGCTGCCGAGGCCCCGCTCCACCTGGCTGAGCCAGCCGACGGAGCGCTTCAGCTCCGCAGCGAGTTCGGTCAGGGGTACCTTGCGGCTCTTGCGTAGCAGGCGGATATCCGCACCGACGCCGGACTGTTCGGCACGCGGAGGGTCGGAAGCCGTTCCTTCCGTCCTGGAGGACCTACCCAAAATGTTACTCCGAAGTTGAATAAATTGAAAATATTTTCATTCCTACTTTTTCTGAAATCAAATTTCAATCCGTATCTTACATTATACGCATTTTGTATGACAGGTGATCACCGCATCCGCTCCACAGCAAAACACCACCACCGAGACGGGTTTCGAGCCGGCAACGGCATGTTTAACGCGTACAACCGCGCCGAAATGCACGATCCGACACGGAACAATTACAATTTTATCGATTTACAACGTAGAAAAGACACGAATTCAGCGAATAAATCGCATTTATTATTAGATGTAAACCAAAAACAGATAACCTTCATGTAACTAATATTCCATAACATGCCCAAACAAATTGGGCCGAGTCTTCAGCAATGCCACGCGGAACGAGAGCACTGAAACAGCGAGCGGTGATCGACGCCCTTGTCCTGGGCGCCGGCGCGGTCGGGCTGTGGGTGGCCGGGCATCGCCTCGATATCTTCGAGTCCATCGTGGCATTCATCGAAAGCCATGAGGCCTGGGAGCTCGACGAACTCGTCGTCGCCTTCATCGCGCTCGGCCTTGCCGGGTTCATCTACTCGGCCCGGCGGCTCTCCGACCTCAGACATGAATATGGGCGCCGGATGAGGGCGGAGGCCGACGCCAAATGGTCGGCGTGCCACGATGCCCTGACCGGGCTTCCCAACCGGCGTTTCCTGGAAGAGCGGTTTCGCGAGTTGAGCGAGCCGCCGAACCGGCGGCCCTTCGCCCTGTTGCTGATCGACCTCAACGGCTTCAAGCGCATCAACGACCTGCGCGGCCACGACGTCGGCGATCGGCTCCTGGAGACCGTCGCCGAGCGGCTCGTCGAGACGATCCCGAACGGCACCGTCGCCCGCTATGGCGGCGACGAGTTCATGGCCCTCCTGCCCGGCAAGAACCGGGACCAGGCGGCCGAGGTCGCCGATGCGGTCCTCAAGGCGTTCGCCGTGCCGGCCTATATCGACGGCCATCCCTACCGGGTCGGCACGGCGATCGGCATTGCCGGCTATCCCTGCCACACCGACAATGTGGACGATCTGGTCCGGCTCGCCGACATCGCCATGTACCGGGCGAAGACGACGCTCGGCGACGGCGCGATCGTCTTCAATTCCTCCTTCCTGACGGAGCTCCATCGCACCGAAGAGGGCGAGAAGGCGCTTGCCGAGGCGATGCGGCGCGGCCGGATCCGGCCGCACTACCAGCCGCTGATCGACCTTTCCGACGGACGGGTGATCGGCTGCGAGGCCCTGGCGCGCTGGGAGCGGGACGACGGCTCCTTCGTGCCGCCGGGCGAGTTCATCCCGCTCGCGGAGTCCATGGGCGTCATCGACGGGCTGTCCTACGATCTTTTCCGGCAGGCCTGCCGCGACGTCGTCTCCTGGGATGCGCCGCTCTTCCTGTCCTTCAACCTGTCGGCCGTGCAGTTCGAGGACCCTTCGCTCGGGCTCAACATCCTCGCCATCCTCAACGAGACCGGCCTTCCGCCCGCACGGCTGGAGCTGGAAATCACCGAAAGCGTCTTCGTCCACAACGAGGCGACGACGCTTGCCGTCATCGAACAGTTGCAGGCGCTCGGCATCCGCATCGCGCTCGACGACTTCGGCACCGGCTATTCCAGCCTGTCGCGCCTTGCGAACCTGTCGATCGACCGGGTCAAGATCGACCACAGCTTCGTCGGCCGCTGCCTTGAGGACGTGCGCAGCATGAGCGTCGTCAAGGCGATCATCTCGCTGAGCCGGACCCTCGGGCTGTCGGTGACGGCCGAAGGCATCGAGACGCAGCCGCAATATGCCCGGCTGAAGAAGATCGGCTGCAATGTCGGCCAGGGCTTCCTGTTCGGCAAGGCGCTGCCGGCCGCGGACTTCCATCGCCTGCTGCAGGACGCCAACGCCGGCCCCCTGCTGGCGAGCCGGCGGGCGTAGGACGCGGCGTCACCGCGAAAGCCCGTTCCTCTCCTCAAGCCAGAGAAGATAGGCGCTGTGGTCGAGGTCGCCGCCGCCCGGCCTTTCGGCAAGGTCGCGATAGGCGTCGCGCGCCGCCTCCGTCAGCGGCAGGCCGAGACCCGCCGCCTTCGCCGCGGCGACCGCGTTTTCCAGATCCTTGAGCTGCATGCGCACCGCGCCGCCGGGCGTCCAGTTGCGGTCCAGCATGCGCTGCCCGTGGAGTTCCAGGATGCGCGAGGTGGCAAAGCCGCCCATCAGCGCCTCGCGCACCGCCGCCGGGTCGCAGCCCGTCTTTCTTGCCAGTAGCAGACCCTCCGATACCGCGCCGATGGTGACGCCGACGATCGCCTGGTTGACGAGCTTTGCCGCCTGGCCGGCACCGTGGCCGCCGACCCGCGTCGGCCGTCCCATGGCCTCGAACAGCGGCCTTGCCCGGGCGAAATCCCGTTCCGTCCCGCCAGCCATGATGACCAGCGAGGCGGCAATCGCACCGGCCTCGCCTCCGGAGACGGGCGCATCGATATGGGCGTGGCCCATCTGCCCGAGGCGTTCGGCGTGGTCGCGAGCGACGGCAGGCACGATCGACGACATGTCGATGAAGAACGTTGCCGGCCGCACCGCCTCAGCCGCCGCCCCGTCTCCGAAATAAAGCTCCGTGACGGCGCCGCCGTCGGCGACCATGGTGATGACAGCATCGGCGTCGGCGACTGCCTCGGCGACGCTTGCCGCCACGCGGGCGACACCGGCCAGCGCCTCGGCTTTTTCCGCGCTGCGGTTCCAGACCGCGACCTCGAAGCCGGCGGCCGCGATATTGCGGGCCATAGGTGCGCCCATGATACCGGTGCCGAGAAGAGCGACCCGTTTGATGTCCACCACCCCCCCCCATCGATGATCAGGGCCGATCGAATTCCAGAATGAAATTATTGGCCGGCATTTCGTGGATGGCGGCAAGGAACAGGCCGCCGCGCGCCGCCGGCGCCTCGATCTCGGCGATGTCGCGCAGGCCCCAGGACGGGTCCTGCGCCTTCAGCGAGGCATCGAAGCGGGCGTTGCTGTCGGCGGTGTGGAGCCCGCCGCGCGTAAAAGGCCCGTAAAAGAGCAGCGCGCCGCCCGGCTTCAGGTAGCGCCCCGCGGCCGACAGGATGCCGAGGGTCACAGCAAACGGCGCGATGTGGGTGATGTTGATGGCAACGATCGCCGCAAGCTCGCCGAGCGGCGGCTGGGCGTCGCCCTCCAGCGTCCAGTCCGTTGCGGCGGCATCGAGCACGCGTGCGGGCCGGATGTTGGCAAGGCCGGAATGGCGGCGCCAGGCCTCGATGCTCTCCACATGGGCGGGCTCGGCGTCTGTCGGCCACCAGACGAGATCCGGAAAGGTCTCGGCGAAGGCGACGGCATGCTGTCCGGTGCCGCTGGCGATTTCCAGGACGTGCCCCGGCTCGCCGAGCGGCAGCACCTTGCGGGCAACGGCGAGGATCGGATCGCGGTTGCGGTGAAAGGCAGCCGCGTCGAGCCGCGAATCATGGGCGTGCTCGCCGGCGCGTTGGTCGAAGCGCCGCGTCCATTCCGGCATCTCGTGCTTCCCCTCCTGTGTGCCGCGTTTTGCGGTCGTGTCGCCCGACCATAGCAAACCTTGCGGGAAATGCGCGCGAGGTCTTCAAGGATTTCGCCTTTGGCGGCTATAGTCGGCGCCCGTTCCCGGACGCCCGTCCCGTCAAAGCCGCTGCGAGTACCCGATGGCCCTGCCCCCAATCCTCCAAGGTCTTGCCCTTCCCGCCGTCGGCGCGCCGATGTTCCTGATCTCGCGGCCGAAGCTGGTGATCGCCCAGTGCCGGGCCGGCATCGTCGGCTCCTTTCCGGCGCTCAACGCCCGGCCGAAGGAGCTCCTGTCCGATTGGCTGACGGAGATCGCCGAGGCGCTGGACGCCCACAACCAGGCCAACCCGGACACGCCCGCCGCGCCCTTTGCCGTCAACCAGATCGTCCACCGCTCCAATGACCGGCTGATGCATGACCTCGAGGTCTGCGTGGCACACAAGGTGCCGATCGTCATCACCTCGCTCGGCGCCCGCGAAGAGGTCACCGAGGCGGTCCATTCCTATGGCGGCATCGTGCTGCACGACGTCATCAACGACCGGTTCGCGAGAAAGGCGATCGAGAAGGGGGCCGACGGGCTGATCGCGGTCGCCGCCGGCGCGGGCGGTCATGCCGGCACAACGTCGCCTTTTGCGCTTATCCAGGAGATCCGCGCCTGGTTCGACGGGCCGCTGCTCCTGTCCGGCGCCATCGCGACCGGCGGCGCGGTCCTCGCGGCGCAGGCGATGGGCGCCGACCTTGCCTATATCGGCTCGGCCTTCATCGCCTCCGAGGAAGCCGAGGCCGATCCCGCCTACAAGCGGATGATCGTCGAGAGCGCCTCGCCGGACATCGTCTATTCGAACTATTTCTCAGGGGTGCACGGCAACTATCTGAAGCCGTCGGTGCGCAATGCGGGCTTCGATCCCGACGACCTGCCGGACGGCGACGTGACGACCATGGATTTTGCGAGCCGCGAGGCGGCGGGCGGCGACAGGCCGAAGGCGTGGAAGACGATCTGGGGCGCCGGCCAGGGCATCGGCGCCGTCAGGACGATCGCGCCGGCGGGCGAGATCGTCGCCCGGATGACAGCGGAATTTGCGGCTGCGCGGACGCGGCTCTGCGCCGCGCCGTGAGCGGTCAGTGGGTGCGGTTCTTTTCCGCCTCGGCTGCCGCGATCTTCTGGGACAGGGCCTCGCCGTCGGCGGTCAGGAGCACCGCGCCGCGCGCCGTTTGCTCGGCAAACCCTTCCTCGACCAGGCCGTCGCGGACCCAGATCGGCAGCGTGCGGGCCGGATAGTCGCGGTACATTTCCAATAGGATTTCGCGGTAGAGGTTGCCGTTGGCCATGATCGCCCCCATGCCTCAAATTAACCGCCACCAGTTGACGTTAAAAATGGTTAACGAACGGTGAAAGCTTGCCGTCAATGGCGCCATTACTTGCGATTCGCGCGCCGCGTGCAACCGGCGGCATTCCAGTACCGTCGCCTCCTGGGACGCCCTCCTCCACGACCTCACATAGGGCATTCCCTTATGCCCCTTGCGGCCCTAAAACGGGTCAATGACGTCCACCGTTCCGGCCGAGGTCGGCCCCCTTTCCTCCCCCACCCTGCGCGCCACCCTTTGGATGAGCGCTTCCGCCGTCACGCTCGCCGTCAGCGCGGTCCTGATCCGCGCCGCCGGCGAGACGCTCGACACCTTCGTCATCGTCTTTTTCCGCAACCTCATCTCCGTCGTCCTGATGGCGCCGCTGCTGTTCTGGCCGCGGCCGCTCGGCGTCGTTCCGCACCGCCCGAAGCTGCTGATGGCGCGGGCCGTGTTCGCGTTCTTCACCATGTCGATGTGGTTCGGGGCGCTCGCCCACCTGCCGACCGGTGAGGCGGTGGCGCTGAACTTCACCGCGCCGGTCTTCACGACGATCCTGGCCGCCCTCTTCATCGGCGAGCGGGTGCGGCTGCACCGGCTTTCCGCCGTCGCCGTCGGCATCGTCGGCGTGCTCATCATCCTGCAGCCGGGCTTTTCCACCGTCACGGCCTACCACGCGCTGCCGCTCGCGGCGGCGATGACCATGGCGGCCGGCAGCGTGATGATCCGGCAACTGGCCCAGAGCGACCATCCGAACGTCATCATCTTCTACACCAGCCTCTTCGTGATGCCGCTGGTGACCCCCTTCGCCATAGCCAACTGGCAGACGCCGAACGGTACGGAATGGATGCTGCTGATCGCCATCGGCATCACCACGACGCTGACCCACCAGTGCATGACGCGGGCGTTCAAGACGGCGGAGGCGAGCTTCGTTGCCGGCATCAGCTTCCTGCGCCTGCCGCTCGCCGTGCTCGCCGCCTGGCTCGTCTTCGACGAGTGGCCGAAGGGCGCGATCTGGCTCGGCGGGATGATCATCGTCGCCGCCAACGTCTACATCGCCCACCGGGAGCTGACACTCGCCCGGCGCAGCCGCATTTCCGCAGAGAACGACCTCAGCTAGCGGCGGGGCGCGCCCGGCGCTGCTCGGCAAAGACGTTGACGAGGTTGCCGGCGACGATGACGGCGCCGCCGACGAACACCCAGACCTCCAGCGGCTCGCCATAGATGAGGAGCCCGAGGATGGCGATGACCGGCAGCCGCGCGAACTCGATCGGCGCGACGACGGAGGCCGGGGCGCAGGAGAGCGCCATCGTCAGGCAATAGTGGGCGGAGAGCCCGCAGATGCCGACGACGACGACCCAGTGCGCAATGCCGAGCGAGAACATCGACATGCCGCCCGGCAGCGCGCAGGCGAACCCCATCACGCTCTGGCTCGCCGTCATCCAGAACAGGATGCAGAGCGTTGTATCGGTGCGCGACAGGCGCTTGGTGAGCATGGTGTTGAGGGCAAAGCCGAGCGCACAGGCAAGGCCCGCCGCATGGCCCCATTCCAGCGGCACCACGCCCGGCCGGGCGATAATCAGGACGCCGAAGAAACCGCAGACGGCGGCCAGCACCCGCCAGCGCGTCAGCGGCTCCAAAAGGATGAACGGCGCCAGCACGGCGACCCAGATCGGGTTGGTGAACTCCAGCGCCACGAGCTGGGCGAGCGGAATGGTGGCGATGCCGAAGAACCACAGGTTCTGGGCCGAGAAGTGGAAGATGTTGCGCAGGAGATGGAGCCCGGCGCGCTGCGTCTTGACCTCGCCGAACCGCCCGGTGACGGCGATCGCCGCGACGACGATGACGAGGCCGATCACCGAGCGGTAGGCCATCAATTCGAAAGTGTCGAGCTCGGCGGAGATCTCCCGGCCAGCGACGGCCATTGCCGAAAACGAGGCGATGGCGCCGAGCATCCAAAGGGCGGCCGCGAACGGGCGGGAGGCAGCGGTCATGACAAGGTTCCGAAAAGGCCGTGTGGTCGGCGGCGGCAAGCGCGGGCGCCGGACGCAATAGACGGGCGAAAACGTTGGCGGGCGGCCCTCAGCGCACGAGGATGGCCCGGAAATCGTTGACGTTGGTGCCGGTCGGGCCGGGCACGAAGAGGTCGCCGATGCCGTTGAAGGCGGACCAGGCGTCGTTGTCGAGGAGCAGGCGGACCGGGTCGAGGCCGCGGGTGCGCATGCGCGAGGCCGTGCCGCCATCGGCAAAGGCGCCGGCATTGTCCTCCGAACCGTCGATGCCGTCGGTGTCGGCGGCGAGCGCGGAGATGCCCTCAAGGCCGTCGACGACGCGGGCGAAGGAGAGCAGGAACTCCGTGTTGCGGCCGCCCTTGCCGCCGCCGGCGATCGTCACCGAGGTCTCGCCGCCGGAAAGGATCACCACCGGTTTCCTGAACGGGCGGTCCTTCGTGGCCACCTCGCGGGCGAGCGCGGCGTGGAAGCGGCCGGCCTCGCGCGCCTCTCCCTCGATCGCATCGGACAGGATCACCGCCTCCATGCCGACCCGCTGGGCCTTGACGGCGGCAGCCTCCAGGGAGATCGCCGAGGAGGCGATGATCGCCTGGCTGTTGGCGGCAAAGCGCGGATCGTTCGGCTGCGGCGCCGTCTCCTTGCCGGAGCGCAGGAAGTCGAGCGCGGCCGGCGGCAGGCTGATGCCGAATTCCTCGACGGCATTGATGGCATCGGTGCGCGACAGGCCGTCGGGGATGGTCGGGCCGGAGGCGACCAGCGAGGCGACGTCGCCGGGAATGTCGGAGACGATGAGCGTCGCGACCCGGGCCGGCGCTGCGGCCGCGGCGAGCCGGCCGCCCTTGATGCGCGAGAACTGCTTGCGGATGGCGTTCATGGCCGAGATCGGCGCGCCGGAGCGCAGGAGCGCCTGGTTGATGCCGATCTCGTCGGCAAGGGTGAGTCCCTCCGGCGGAGCCGGCAGGAGGGCCGAGCCGCCGCCGCTGATCAGGGCGATGACGAGGTCGTCGGCGGTGAGGCCGGAGACCGTCTGAAGCAGGCGTTCGGCGCCGGCAAGGCCCGATTCGTCCGGCACCGGATGGGCCGCCTCGACGATCTCGATGGACGCGCAGGGCGCGCCGAAGCCGTAGCGGGTGACGACGAGGCCGGAGAGCGGGCCGTCCCAGACCTCTTCCAGCGCTTTTGCCATCTGCGCCGAGCCCTTGCCGGCACCGATGACGACGGTGCGGCCCTTCGGCGGCTTGGGCAGGTGGCGCGCCAGCACCCGGAACGGGTCGGCAGCGTCAACGGCCGCCTCGAACAGTCCGGTCAGAAAAGCCCTGTCGTCATGCGGCCCGGTCATCGCCTTGTCCCCCGACTTCGATTAGAGGACTTCTTTCGCGCGCCGGACGGGTGCCGTCAAGCGGCGCGGGGACAAAGACGCGCGCGAGCGACCGGCGATTGAAACCGGTGATTTAACGGGAATGATTTTGGGGAGAAATGGTCGGAGTGGCAGGATTTGAACCTGCGACCCCCTCGTCCCGAACGAGGTGCGCTACCAGGCTGCGCTACACTCCGATGCCTGCGGAGCCGTCTTATAACGATCGAAATGCGGCCCCGCAAGGGCGAATGACCGGCATCCGCCATACCCGTCACAAACGCGTCAGAATGACCGCGAAAGCTTGCCGGCGCGCTGGGCTCGGCCCATGTTGCAGGGCGTGCCGGAAATCGCTATGAGAGGCGCTCCGGCAATCGCGACAGCGCGATCCGTTGGGGCGTGGCCAAGTGGTAAGGCAGCGGCTTTTGGTGCCGCCATTCGCAGGTTCGAATCCTGCCGCCCCAGCCAGCTTTCCCCCCATCGTCATGCCGCCCCCCTCGCCGCCCTGCCCGGCCATGCCGACCGCCTTGCCGCGGCGCCATCACAGACAAAAAAACCCGGCAGTGAGTGCCACTGCCGGGTTCCAGTTTTCGCCAGTCGGCTCGCGGTCGGCCGGCAGGCGCTGCTATTCCAGATAGGCAGACTCGTTGGCCTTGGTGACTTCCTCCTTGAAGAGGTCGAGGAGCGCGTCGGCCTTGTCGCCGAAGGTCTTTTCGATGTGCTGTTCGAAGGCCGGCTGGGTCACGGAGCGCATCTCGGCGCGCTGCTCCGGCGTCAGGGCGGTGATCTCCAGCGAGGAATTGAGGCCGGCGACGCCGCGGTCGGACGCCTCGATGATGCGCGACAGGCCACGCGAGGCGGCCACGCAGGACTGCGCCGCGTAGCGCAGGATGTCCTTGTTGTGGTCGTCCTGCTTGTCCCAGAAGGTCTTGGAGACCATCAGGATGTAGGGCGAGAACAGATGGTTGGTGAGCGTCATGTAGTCTTGCACCTCGCCGAAATTGGCGAAGGAGATGATCGGTACCGGGTTCATCTGGCCGTCGATCACGCCCGTCTGCATGGCCGAATAGACCTCGCCCCAGGCCAGCGGATAGGCCTCGGCGCCGAGCGCATTGATGATGACCTGGTGCGCCGGCACGGTCATGGTGCGCAGGCGGATGCCCTTGAAGTCGGCCAGGTCCTTGATCGGCTTCTTGGAGTTGGTGACGGCGAAGAACCCGCCGGTGTCGGGATAGCCGAGGACGACCACGTCGCCGAGCTCGGTTTCGATGTCCGCCTTCAGCGCCTTGCCGAACGCGCCGTCGAAGACCTCGTAGGTCGCGGCGTTGTCGGTGAAGGCGAACGGCATGTTGAGGATGTCGATCTTGGGATAGTAGGACGCGATCGCGCCGGTGGAGGCGATGGTCGCCTGGATGACGTCGCTACGCACCATCTGCACCTGCTCGGTGAGGGAGCCGAGCTGGTTGGCCGGATAGACCTCGACGGAAATGCCGCCATTGGTGTCGCTGGTGACGATGCTGGAGAACACTTGCGCGCAGGCATGGCCGGGATTGTCGAACGGATCGCCGCCCTTGTTGTCGTGCGCCAGCTTGAGCGTTTCTGCCTCGGCCGCGGCCGCTGCCCCGAGCATCAATGCGGCGGCGAGGCCGCTCGCGATGAACTTCTTCATTTACACAACTCCATTCTCTGTTGATGGCCCTTGGCGGGCTCGATGGTGATCAGGCTTCTTATTGGGGGTCCGCGTCATGCGAAGCCGAGCAAACGCGGTATCAGCAGCGCCATGTCTTCCCAGAAGGCGAAGAGGATTAGGACCGCGACCTCGGCGACGAGGAACGGCCACAGTTTCATCGCGATGTGTTCCAGCTTCTCGCCGGTCACCGAGGACAGCACGAACAGGCAGGCGCCGACCGGCGGCGTCATCAGCGAGATGTTGAGCGCGATGATGAAGATGATGCCGGCGTGGATCGGCTCCAGGCCGATCTGCAGGGCGATCTGCAACAGCACCGGCGCCAGGATGATCAGGATCGCCGTCACGTCCATGATGGTCCCGATCAGCATCAACAGGCCGATGATCAGGAGAATGAGTATGTAGCGGTTTTCCGAGACCGCGAGCATCGCCTCGGCAATGGCCTGGGGCACGCGGTTGAAGCTCATCCACCAGCCGAGCGTGGAGGCAAAGCCGATGATGACGAAGATGACGCCGCTGACGATCGCGGTGCGCAGCAGCAGCCGGCACAGCACCTTGAAGGAGATGTTGCGGTAGACGAAGACGCCGAGCGCCAGCGCGTAGGCGACCGCGACGGAGGCCGCCTCGGTCGGCGTTACAATCCCGCCGAGGATGCCGCCGAGAATGATCAGGGGCATGATGAGCGCGGCGAGTGATTTAAAGAACGAGCGCATCAATTCGCCGAATGTCGCCCGGGTCTCCGGCTCCGGCAGTTTGTTGCGCTTGGCTCCAAGCGCGATCACCGCCATGCAGACCGCGCAGATGACGAGGCCCGGCAGGATGCCGGCGGCGAACAGGCCGCCGATCGACACGCCCATCAGCGAGCCATAGACGACCATGATGCCCGACGGCGGGATCGTCGGGCCGATGATGGAGCCGGCGGCGGTCACCGCACAGGCATAGTCGCGCCGGTAGCCCTGGCGCACCATTTCCGGAACTAGGGTCTTGCCGAAGGCGGCAGCATCGGCCGTCGCCGCTCCGGTCAGGCCGGCGAACAGCACCGAGGCGACCATGTTGGCGTGGGCCAGCCCGCCGCGGAAATGGCCGACCAGCACATGGGCGAACCGCATCAGCTGCTGGGTGATGCCGACATGGTTCATGATCTCGCCGGCGAGGATGAAGAACGGCATCGCCAGGAACGGAAAGATGTCCAGGCTGTTGAACATCCGGCTCGGCCCCATGGCGAGGAACTGCGGGCCGCCCATCTGCACGATGCCGACGAGACCGGCGATGCCGATCGAAAAGCCGATCGGCGTGCCGATGATGAGCAGAAGGCCGAAGGCGATTGCCACGATCATTGGCTTCAAGCCTCCAGTTTATCGTCGAGGTGATAGCGCCCGAGGTCGCGCACCATGACCAGCGCCATCTGGATCGCCGCCAGTCCGGCCGCTGCCGGAATGGCCGTGTAGGCCGGTGCGAGCGTCATGCCGAAGATCATCGCCTGACGCGTCTGGCCGGACTGGGCGAAGCCGACGCCGAACCAGAACAGGTAGATGAAAAGCATGAGCGTGATGAGGTCGGAGAGCATCAGCACGCCGCGCCGCACCTTCTCCGGCATCAGGTCCGTGAACATGGTCAGGCCGATATGCTCGCGGCGCACGATGCCGGTGGAGATCGCCAGCATCACCGTCCAAATCATCAGGTAGCGGGCGAGCGGTTCGGGCCAGTTGAACTGCCAGTGGAAGTAGTAGCGGTCGATCACCCCGATCCACACGTCGAGGACGAGGGCCGCCATCAGGGCGATGAGAACGACTTCCACCCCCCGGTTGACCCAGTCACTGAGCTTGGCTGCCGCTTGTCTGATCATGGCGCTCCCCTTGGTCCTTCAGGTCAGTCGACGCGACCGCGGGCGGCCACAAGGACCCGTTCCACGGTCCCGTCGCCGGCGACGACATGCACGGCGTCGAAAAGGTTGGTGACCACGCAGGCGTGATTGGGAATGACCTCGAGGCGCTCGCCGATCGCCGGCCGCGCGCCGCAGGCCGAGACATCGACGACGCCGTGCTCCTCGCTGAGGGCGGCGATCCGCGCCTCGGGATAGGCCGGCAGGTATCCGAAGCCGTTAAGGCCGAGCGTGTCGCTCGACAACGTCTTGGAGCCGGCATCGAGGACGACCCGGTCCGCCGTCGGCGCCGAGACCACGGTGGTAAGCACCCGCAGCGCGCAGGCGTCCCAGTCGCAGACACCGCGCGCGACGAGGGAGCGGTCCATGTAGATGTAGGTGCCGGGCCGGTATTCGGTGATGGCGGTCGCCGCTTCGTGGGCCTGCCAGATGTCGGGTGTGCCGCCGCTGGTGACCGCCGGCACATCGAGGCCGGCGTCTTCCAGAAGGCGGCGGGCGTTCGCCAGCCAGTCCGCAGCCTCACGCGGCCTGCCGGCGGGCGGATAGGTCATCAGGCCGCCGAAACGCAGGCCCTCGGCCGCATCGATCCGGCGGGCGAGCGTCAGGGCCTCTTCCGCGCTCTGGACGCCGCAGCGGCCCATGCCGGTGTCGCATTCGACGAGCACCGTGAGCGGCTTTGCCGCGCCGGCGAAGGTCTCGGCATAGCCGGCGACGGCCTCGGCACTGTCGGCGACGACGGCGAGCGTGACGCGCTCGTTCAGCGCCTTCAGGCGCTTCAGCTTGGCGGCGCCGAGGATGTTGAAGGTAAGGAGGATGTCCGTCAGGCCCGCATCGGCCATGACCTCGGCCTCGCCGAGCTTCTGGCAGGTGATGCCGCAGGCCCCGAGCTCGACCTGGCGCGCGGCCAGGCTGGGCAGCTTGTGGGTCTTGATGTGCGGCCGAAGCGTCAGGCCGTGGGCATCGGCATAGTCCTGCGCCCGGCGCAGATTTTCCTCCACGCGGTCGCGGTAGATCAGGACAGCCGGCGTCTCGATGTCGTCCAGTGTCACGTCAGATATCTCCTAGTCGCCTACCGGCCGGCCGGGATCGCTCATGTTGAGGCCGGACAGGCTGATGCGGATCCGGCGCAGCCCTTCCAGCACGCTCGGGCCGATCAGTTCGGCGGTCGTCATGGCGATCAGGTCGATGATGAACAGCAGCGCGTAGCGGCCGGATGTCGGTTTGAAGAGCTGCGTGTCCGGGGCGATGATGAACGGAAGGGCGACATCCGCCTCCTTCGCCAGGTCCGACTCGGGACTGGTGATGGCGACCGTGCGCGCGCCATATTGGCGGGCGATGCCGACGGATTCGATCACCGAATTGGCCTGGCCCGAGGCGGAAATCGCAAAGACGAGGGAGTGCTTGTCGCAGACCGCCGCCGACATGCGCTGCATCTGCCCGTCGGTGTGGCTGACGATGGACAGCCCGAGCCGGAACAGCCGGTTCTGCATCTCCACCGCGCCCATGGAGGACACGCCGCCCGACCCGTAGGCGCAGATATGCTTGGCGTTGACGGCCATTTCCGCCACCGCATTGACGACGCTCATGTCGATGACATCGCGCACGCGCTGCATTGCCGCCGTCGCGCCGTCCGTGACGGCGTCGAGGACGCGGGCGTCGCGCTCGTCGCGCACCAAGGGCTCGGGAAACAGATAGAGCCCGCCGATCGCGAGCACCTGGGCGAGCTGGAACTTGAAGTCACGCACCCCCTCGCAGCCGAGGGCGCGGCAGAAGCGGGTGACCGTCGGCTCGCTGACGCCGGCGCGCAGGGCGATATCCGCGATCGGCGCCTGTGAGGCGTAGGAGATGTCGGCGAGGATGATCTCGGCAAGGCGCTTTTCGGCCTTGCTGCCGTCGGCGGCACATATCCGCAATCGATTGACGATGTCGCCCGTGGTCACGCTGCTGCCCCGACTTTTCTGCCATGGCCCCTGGTTCCAAAAAAGCTTGACCGAAAAAATGAAAAAAAACAACATGAATTTTTGTTGACGATCGACTGAAATGCGCGCTTTTTATCGGGCTTGCATCCTAAATGAAAGAAACTTACGTTCATTTGTCGCACCACATACCCCACTTGGAGACCCCCGAAATGCCCAAAAAAGTGTTCGGAAACGCGGCCGTGCCGCTGTCGCCCGCCGTCCGCGCCGGCGACTTCGTTTTCGTGTCCGGCCAGGTCCCGGCCGATGCCAGCGGCAGCATCGTCGCCGGCGGCATCGAGGCGCAGACGAAGCAGGTGATGGAAAACGTCAAGGCGGCGCTGGCGCTTGCCGGCGCGGAGCTTTCCGACGTCGTCAAGACCACCGTCTGGCTGGAAGACGCGCGCAACTTCGCCGCCTTCAACAAGGTCTATGGCAGCTACTTCCCGAGCGAGCCGCCGGCCCGCACCACGGTGGAATCGCGCCTCATGGCCGAGATCAAGATCGAGGTGGAAGCCGTCGCCTACAAGCCCGAATAGCCGGCACCGGCCGCGCCGCAAGGGGCATCACCCATCAACGACATGCAGTTCTGGATACACAGATGACACTTGATCTCGTCCTCACCGGCGGCCGCGTGGTCGACCCCTCGCAGGGGATCGACCGGATCGCCGATGTCGGCTTTTCCGGCGGCAAGGTGGCCGCCGTCGCAGACGACCTGGCATCGGACGCCCGGGACGTCCGCGACGTTTCCGGCAAGATCGTCACGCCGGGCATTATCGACCTGCACACCCACGTCTATTGGGGCGGCACCTCGCTCGGCATCGACGCGGAGGCGTTCGCGCGCACCAGTGCGGTGACGACCTGCGTCGACACGGGCAGCGCCGGGCCGGGCAATTTCCCCGGCTTCCGCAAGCACGTCATCGAGCCGAGCCAGACCCGCATCCTGGTCTATCTGCACGTCTCCTTCGCCGGCATCTACGGCTTCGATCCCCAGATCATGGTCGGCGAGAGCCACGAGTTCCGGCTGATGGCGCCAGGCCACGCGCGCGAGGTGATCAAGGCCAACCGCGACGTCATCGTCGGCATCAAGGTGCGCGTCGGCCGCCACGCCAGCGGCCCGCAGGGCATCGCGCCGCTCGACGTGGCGCTGGGCCTGTCCGACGAGACCGGACTGCCCGTCATGTGCCACATTGACGAGCCGCCCCCGTCCTACGAGGCGGTGGTCGCCAAGCTGCGCAAGGGCGACGTGCTGACCCATTGTTTCCGCCCGTTCCCCAACACGCCGGTGATGGGCGACGGACGGGTCAAGGACGAGGTCCTGGCGGCGCGCGAGCGCGGCGTCTATTTCGACATCGGCCACGGCATGGGCTCGTTCGCCTACAAGACCGCGCGGGCGATGCTCGCCGCCGGCTTCCCGCCCGACACCATCTCCTCGGACGTGCACGCCTTCTGCCTGAAGGGCCCGGCCTACGACCAGCTCACCACCATGACGAAATTCCTCGGCCTCGGCATGCCGCTTAACGAGGTCGTCGCGCGGGCGACCGCCAGGCCGGCAGAGGCGCTGAAACGGCCTGAACTCGGGACCCTTGCGACCGGTGCCGCGGGCGATGCCTCCATCCTGTCGCTGCAGCCCGGCGAGCACCACCTCGAAGACGTCGTCGGCGAGATCCTGACCGTCGACGAGCGGCTTGTCGCGGAAGGCGTCGTCATCAACGGGCACTGGTGGTATCCGCAATGATCTGGGAGCGGCTCGCCACCACCGACTTTTCGGCCATCGACCGGCGGACGGTCGTCGTGCTGCCGATCGCTGCCGTCGAACAGCACGGCCCGCATCTGCCGCTCTCCGTCGACTGCGATATCGGCCAGCACCTCCTCGCCGCCACCGACGCGGTCGTCGGCGAGGACATGCTGATCCTGCCGCAGATCAAGGTCGCCTGCTCGGAACACCACATGGATTTCGCCGGCACCCTGACGGTGACGCCGGAGGCCTTCCTCATCTATGCGTCCGAGCTCCTGGAATCGGTGATTGCGCACGGCTTTACGCGCATCGTGATCTTCAACAGCCACGGCGGGAACCAGGCGATCGGGCGCGTGCTGACGGACAAGATGGGCGCTGCGCACCGCGATTGCCTGGTCGTCATGGCCACCTGGTGGACCCTGGCATACGCGGCGCTCGTCCCGATCCAGGAAAGCGCGCGCGGCGGCGTCAACCATGCCTGCGAATTCGAGACCTCGCTGATGATGGAGGCGCATCCGGACAGCGTGCGGCACGAGGCCATCAGCGGCATGCAGTGCGCGCCGACCTTCGCCTGGGCGGAGGAGGACATGATGCACACCGCCGGCGCCGGGCTGTTCCGCACCATGTACGACAAGTCGAACGGCACCGGCACGGTCGGCGATCCTTCCTTCGCGACCGCGGAAAAGGGCGCGCGGATCCGCGAGGCGGTGGTCGAGGCTTTCAGCACCGTCATCCGGGACCTCAAATGCGCGGAAGCCGCGCCGCGACCGCCCGCGGTGCTCGGCGGATAACGGGGAGCGACCGGCAATGACGACGGAGACGGACTTTCTGCGCTGCACGGCCTGCGGGCGGGACACGGATATCGCGGAGGTCCCGTCCCTCTGCCCGTCCTGCGGCGAAATCCTCGACCTCAACATCGCGCCGCGGGAGCCGGAGCCGGACGTCACGGAAGCCGTCGGCCTCTGGCGTTGGGCGAACCACCTGCCGCATTGCCGGCCGGAAAACCGTATCAGCCTCGGCGAGGGGCAGTCGCCGCTCCTTGCCGCCCCCCGGCTCGCCGCAGACCTCGGCCTCAAAGACCTCTGGATCAAGAACGATTCGATCATGCCGACCGCATCGTTCAAGGATCGGGCGGTGGCGCTGGCGACGTCGCTCGCCCTCAACTATGGCCGGCCCGGCCTCGTGCTCTCCTCCAGCGGCAATGCCGGCGCCTCAGGCGCCGCCTACGCGGCCCGGGCCGGCCTGCCGCTCGTCGTCTTCGTGCCGGCGAGCGCGCCGGAAGCAAAACTCCGGCAGATCGCAGCGGCGGGTGCACGCCTCGTCACCATCGACGGCAAGACGTCCGACTGCTGCCGCCTCGCGGACGAGCTTGCCCGGACGCGCGGCTGGGTCAACCTGACCACCAGCTATCACAATCCCTACGGCGTCGACGCCTATGCGACGCTCGCCTACGAGACGGCGCGGCTCGACCCCGACGTCGTGCTGCTGCCGGTCTCCAGCGGCCCGGTGCTCGGTGGCATCATGAAGGGATATGAGCGACTCAAGGCGTCCGGGGCGATCACGCGCATTCCGCGGCCCATCGCCGTCCAGTCCGCCGCCTGCGCGCCGATCGTGCGCGCCTTCGAGACGGGCGGCGCGATCGAGCCCTGGGACCACCAGACGACCATCGCATCGGCCCTCAACGACACACTGGAGGGCTATGAGCACGACGGCGACTACACGCTCGCCTGGATTCGCCGGCACAACGGCGCGGCCTCAGCCATCGACGACGACACGGTCCGCACAGGCGTGCGGAAACTCGCCAGAACCGAGGGCATCCTGGTGGAGCCGAGCGCGGCCGTCCCCGTCGCAGCCATTCCGAGCCTCATCGACCGCGGCCTCATAAGCCGCGACGAACGCGTCCTCGCGATTGCCACCGGCCACGGCCTGAAGGACCTCAGTTGGGTCGACGTGGAGGCAGACCGGCGCGGGCTGCCGCCCGGGACCGATATCTGCGCGTTTCTGGCCTCGTGAGATAATCGGACCGGTGGGCCTCCCCTTTTTTTGATGGGCCGCAGGTTTTCGCGCCATGCGTGCAGCGGCGGTGTGCGATGATGGGCTCCGTGAGGTCCGGACGGCGCCGGCTGTGCGGTCCCGTGCGCGGTCGCGCGCGCAGGCGCGAAAGCCGCAAAACGCGCGGTTAATCGCCGGTCAGCACGGCCGCCGCCGCAGGCGCGAGGGTCCGTTGGCAGGGCCGCGCACCAGACCCAACGAGACCTTTCCCCACAGCGCTGTCATCTCCGGATCCGGGTCTCTTCCTTGCCCGAGGCACTAGATTGCGAACGACTCGCTCTTGCTGTGAGCCAGCTAATTGTGTATGAATTTTTTATGACGGAGTAATTCACTGATAAAAATACAGAATTTCGGCTATGAAAGAGCAGAAACTCGGCTTCATTCGTGAGCAAACGGCGAAAAGGTTCGCTGGCGTCAGTGAGAGAGCGTTCCCGACGGAAAACCACCCCCAGTTTATAACGAACTCCGACAGCACCCTGTCGCTGCTGCTGTCGCGCGACGGAAGCACGGTGCGAAAGGTCATCAACTGCGAGGCCGATGGCCTGGCTGGGAATACGCTCAATGAAGCGCTGTTCTACCTGACCATCGCCGACAACCTCCCTCGCAGAAATATTGTCGTGCCCAAATTGTTCGGCGCCCGCCTCGTCGAAGGCCATTGCATGGAGCTGGACATCGAGTTCCTCGACGGCACGAAGGTGTTGGGGATCGAAGACAAGTCGACGGCCGCATTCGCCTTCGGCAAGGCGGCCGCCTTTCTCAACCATGCGGTTCAATGCGAGGAAAACTGGTGGCTTCCCCGCAGTAGCGGCGTGGGAAACGTCCTCAAGAATCGGTCGACCCGCGATCTTGAAGACCTGCTGGCGCTCGTATCCCGTCCGGATCTGCTTCCCGATTTCCAGGCTTTTCAAGGCCAGGCTGATGCCATCAACGCCATGTACGACGAAGGGTACCCGACGATCTGTCATGGCGACGCCAACGACGAAAACATCCGGCGGACGGAAGACGGGTCCAGCATCGTTGCTTTCGATTGGGCGCGGGTCTGCGCCGGACGCGTTGGGGACGATCTTGCGCGAATTCTCTATCCGGCCCTCATCGTCAAAACCAGTGTCGAGACGGCCGACGCACTTAAGGCGGCAGAGCGCGATATCGTCGACCAATATATGAATGGCGTGAATTCGGAGCGCATTGACGCCGGCGAGCCCATGTTCGATCGGGCGCTGGTCGAGCGATGCGCGCACATCAAGACGGTCGCGCTCAGCTTCGGCATCGTACCACTTCTGAGACGCATATTGACTCGGCTGCAAAATTCGTCCTCTTTCGATGGTCGACTAAGAACTGCACAGGCATTTCTCGAACTGATGGCCGAAAGGGCCAGATGTCTGACCACCGAAGGGAGCCTTTTCGGCATGACGACTGCGAAAATCGAGGACCGGTACTACGGATCGGTCGTTTCCGAATACGACAAGGCGCGCGCGAAGACCGAACGGTGGTGGAAAGAAGACGCTGCGGTCAGGAAATACCTCGAAAAGCACAAGACTGCCTCGGTCCTCGACCTGCCCGTCGGGACCGGACGCTTTATCAGCGCGTACAAGGCGTTGGAAATGAAACTGACCGGCATCGACGTTTCGGATGCGATGCTGGACCGGGCCCGCGAATTCGCTGAGGAACTCGATTACCACGACGGAACGTTCGCGACCGGCGATGCATTGAAACCGCAGCCGCCGGAGTTTGAATGCGATGTCGGCGTGTGCATGCGCTTTCTCAACTGGATGGCCCGTCCAAACGCCGAAATGGCCTTCAAGAACATTGCCGCCGCCAGCAGGCAGGCGATGATCTTCGGCGTGACATTCATCGACGAAAGCACGTTCGAGGGCAAAGACCGCGCTCGCGTGGAGCGAAACCTGTTGAACGCGCACAGCAAGCCGGTCGGCGAAGGCTTGCCGCCGAACGGGCCGCACAGCATGGTCCTGTTGCGCGAATGGATCGAGCAGTCGGGATTCACCATCCAGGATGAAACGGTGATTTTCGAGGGCAAAAACGGGCTGGAGAACAAGGTTTTCTACCTCGTTCGGAAATAGGAAGCCCGATTTCCGGATCGATCCGGCCGTGAGGCGTTTCTGAAGCTTCTTACTGCGCTTTGGGACTGCAAGGGGGATGGCGTGATCGCCATCGCCTTGCCGAGGGTCACGCTCGCTCCGACGGCCGCACGGCCCGATCCCTTCAGTGGACGCACCGGGAATTGCTCGCCGTTTGCGCCGGCCGGTTGCCCTCGGCCCGGTCGATGGCCTGCTTCTGCACCACCGCCTCGCCGAAGGCCCCGGCCAGCCGGTCGAACTGCTCGGTCGTCAGGTGCAGGGTCATGTTGCCGAGGTCGAGGTGCACCGCGCCGCATTCGGCGCAGTATTTGATCCGGCAGATGTCGCTGCTGACGAGGGATCTGTTCTTGCAGGGCTTGCTCATGGCGGATCTCCGTTTGGGGTTGCAGCGAAATCTCTAGACAGGCAATCCGAAGTCGCCCGCGATCAGCTTCAGCCAGGCGGCAAGCCGCTCGTCGGTTTGGCCGGCCTGGTTGTCCTGGTCGAGGACGAGGCCGAGGAACTCGCCGTCATCCTCCGCCAGCGAGATGTCGTACTCGTAGCCGTCGACCGGCCAGCGGCCGACGAGCTTTGCCCCGCGGTCCTGGAAGAACTCGTGCAGGAAGTAGATGGCGTTGACGAATTCGTGCGGGTATCCGACCTGGTCGCCGAGGCCGTAGATGGCGACCGTCTTGCCGGTGAAATCGGCGTCCTCGATCTGCGGCAGGAACTCTTCCCAGCTCTCCGCCTGGCAGTCCGCGCCGAGGCCCGGCAGCAGCCCCTCGGCGAGGGTCGGCGTGCCGAGGATCAAATAGTCGTAGCTCAGGAAATCATCGACCTCGGTGCGATTGACGTTGAGCGGCTTTGCCATCAACTCATCGTCGAAGCCCTTCTTGATCATCTTTGCGATCTTGCGCGTATTCCCGGTATCGGTCCCGAAAAACAATCCGATTTTCGCCATGTTGGTGATTACCTGCCCCCGTTGATGCATTGGCAAAGCGGTCCGGGCTCGCACCCGGCTCAAAGGATACAAAGCAGGCCGCGTGCCACTTTGCCGAAGGCCGGCAGCGCCGCTCCAATTCTTTGGTTATGAATTGTTTTTCCGCGCTTTCAGCCAGCGTTAGCGGAAACCGTCATTGTCCGATTGAGAATAATTGTCATTGTCGATTGCGCCAATTGTCGGGAAAGGCACAAAGGGCGGTAGACAGAACCCGGCCGCCCCGGCGAAGTGACGAGGGAGCGCGTCGCTCGACAACACCCTCCGCCTCACTCATCCTCTCGAAGCAAGAACCAAGACACAGGAGGCCTTTCCATTGCCTTCCTCTCTCGCTCGCCGGATTTGAACATATTGAAAGCCAATGTCGCCGGTATCGGAAATATCGTAAAAATAAACAAGAAAACGCCGGCAAGAAATCCAGAAACATTAAAAATATACTTGGCCATCGGAAGATTCCGGCCAACAGTGTAAATCAGGATCGCGATGGCGCCGAAGGCGATTGAGATCAGGAAATTCCATTTCAGGCGTTTTCTCTTCACGAGTGCCAACGCTCCCCTGTGTTTTTGTTCAAACCGGGCTGGCTCAATGCCGGCTCAATGTCGCCGGGGCTCCTGCAATCCTAGCAGCACCATCTTACACCCTCTTCCCGCATCGCGCGCGGGCAAACCCGTCGCACCGGGCGGCTCAAAATTGCTGTTGAAATCGATTGCAGAACGCCCTTACGATGCCGGCCAGAGGACGTCCGGCCCAAAAGGGTCGGTCTTACGTCTTCTGAAGCCTTTGTGCGCGAAGCCGGGTTCGTCCCGCAACAATAAGGCTCTTCCGGCGCATCCTGCCGGGCGCTCTTCGGGGCCACCGCTTCGCTTCGGGAGGAAGTGATGATCAGAAACACCAGTATCGCCCTTGCGACCGCGGCCGCCCTCGCCGCCTCGCTCGCCGCCGCCCATGCCGAGAGCTACAAGATCGGCCTGTCCAACGGCTGGGTCGGCAGCGAATGGCGCACCCAGATGATCGACGAGGCGAAGGCCGCCGCCGCCGCCTGGAAGGAAAAGGGCGTCGACGTGGAGGTGCTCGTGCAGAGCGCCAATGTGGACGTGCCGGGCCAGGTCGCCCATGTCCGCAACTTCATCTCCGATGGCGTCGATGCCATCATCATCAACCCGAACAGCCCGACCGCCTTCGATCCGGTCTTCGCCCAGGCCAAGGATGCCGGCATCCTGGTGATCGCGACGGACTCCGAGGTCTCCTCGCCCGACGCCACCTATGTGGGCATCGACCAGACCGGCTGGGCCAAGGCCTCGGCCAAATGGCTCGCCGAAACGCTTGAGGGCAAGGGCAAGGTCGTCGCCATCAATGGCGTCGCCGGCCATCCGGCCAACGAGATGCGCGTCGCCGGCTACCGCTCGGTGTTCGAGGGCTATCCGGACATCGAGATCGTCAACGAGGTCAACGGCAACTGGGACCAGGCCCAGGGCCAGCAGGCGATGCAGAACCTGCTCGCCACCTATCCGGACATCGACGGCGTCTGGGTGCAGGACGGCATGGCCGCCGGCGCCTGGAAGTCGATCATGGATGCCGGCAAGACCGGCGACATCGCCGCCACCGGCGAGATCCGCAAGGACTTCCTCGATCTGTGGGTCGCCAACGACCTGACCTCCGGCGCCTCGGTCAATCCTCCGGGCGTGATGGCGAGCGCGCTCAACGTCGCCGTCTTCATGCTGAAGGGCCGCGAGCTGAAGGAACCGGCGACCGCCGGCCAGTACGGCAACGCCCTCTACCTGCCGATCCCGTTCATCGACGGCGACAACGTCGCCAAGGTGCATGAGGAACTGGAAGGCAAGCCGGGCTACTATTCCTACACCAGCCAGCTTTCGATCGACGAAGCGGAAGCGCTGTTCAAGTAGGACGCAAGGCGGGACACCATGCGGGATGCGGGCAATGCGCGCGCATCCCGCCTCCCGGAACCATTCGGAAACCGCAGCCATGTCGAAGCTGGAGCTCAGCGGCGTAAGCAAGACTTACGGCGCAACGGTCGCGCTCAAGCGCGGCGACCTTTCGGTCGAGGCCGGCGAAGTCCACGTCCTCGTCGGCTCGAACGGATCGGGCAAGAGCACGCTCTGCAAGATCGTCGCCGGCAGCGTCAAGCCGGATAGCGGCCGCGTCGCCATCGATGGAAACCCGGTCGCGATCGGCGGGCCGAAGGCGTCGAAGGCCAAGGGCATCGGCATCTTCTACCAGGAACTGAGCCTTGCCGCGCACCGCACGGTGGAGGAGAACATCTGCCTTGCCGACATGCCGGTGACGGCCGGCCTCTTCGTCGACCGCAAGGGATTGTCGAAGCGGGCCGCAAAATACATCGCCCTCTTTGAGACGGTCTCCGGCGACGACTTTGCCGCCGATACAGTCGTCGGGAACCTCCGCGCCGACCAGCGCCAGCTCGTGGAAATCATGAAGACGCTGGCGACAGAGGCGCCGATCCTCATCTTCGACGAGCCGACCTCCGCGCTTGATCGGGCGCAGGCGGAAGGGTTCTTCAAAATCCTCGGCGATTTGAAGGCCGAGGGGCGCAGCATCATCTTCATTTCCCACCGCATGGACGAGATCTTCGCGGTCGGCGACCGGGTGACGGTGATGCGCGACGGCGAGACCGTCGGCACCCGCGTCCTTGCCGAGACCGAGCCGACGGCCGTCATCCAGCTCATGGTCGGCGCCAAGGACGACCTTGCCGAGGCCGCGGTCGAGCCACCCCACGCGGCGGAGCGTTCCGGCACGCCCGTCCTGGAGGTCTCCGGCTTTTCCGGCCCGGGCTTTCGCGATGTCAGCTTTTCCGTTGCCGCCGGCGAGATCCTTGGCTTCGGCGGCCTGCACGGCCAGGGCCAGTCGGCGGTGCTGCGCGCGCTCTTCGGCGCGGAACCCTATGGCGGCGGGCGGATCTCGCTGGAAGGCACCCCCGTCCACTACACCAATCCGCGCGATGCCATCCTCCTCGGCATGGCCTATGTCTCCGGCGACCGCGGCCGCGACGGCATCGTCAACGGCCGGCCGATCTTCGAGAACGTCGTGCCGGTGCATTTCCTGCGCAACGGCTTGAGGCTCGTGCAGCCGACGGTGCTGAAGAAGCGCGTCGACCCCGCGCTCGATGCCCTGCGCACCAAATATGCGAGCCTGTGGCAGGCGATCAATTCGCTGTCCGGCGGCAACCAGCAGAAGGTGGTGATCGCCCGCTGGCTGGTCGACCAGCCGACCGTGCTGCTGCTCGACGACCCGACCAAGGGCGTCGACCTGTCCGCCAAGTCGGACCTCTTTCAGCTGATCCGCGAGCTTGCCCGCGAGGGCATGGGCATCGTGCTCTATTCCTCGGAGGACGCCGAACTCCTCAACAACGCCGACCGCATCCTGGTCTTCAACCAGGGCCGGGTCACGCGCGAACTCACCGGGGCGGACCGCACCCGCTTCAACCTCTACCACGCTGCGTATGAGGCCGCGTCATGACCGCTGTTGTCGCGACCAAACCTGCCGGCCGGCTGAAGCGCGTTTTCGAGCGCTATCCGTTCCTGCCGGCCCTCGTCATCTTCATCGTGCTGCTCGCCCTCAACGGCGTCTTTTCGCCGGCGAGCCTCTCCGCGCGAGGACTGACCGGCCTCTTGTCCACCTATCTCGCCCTGATGCTGCTCGCCGTCGGCCAGACTTTCGTCGTCTATGCCTCCGACATCGACTTTTCCAACGGCGCGATCCTGTCGCTGGTCAATGTGGTCATCATCGTCTTCATGGAGCAGATGGGCGGCTCGGGCCTCACCGTCACCATGGCGCTTGCCGTCGGCATCGGCGTCGGGCTCGCCTGCGGCCTCGTCAACGGCATCGTCGTCGCCGCGCTCCGCCTGCAGGCGGTCGTCGCCACCTTCGCCACCAGCATCTTCTTCACCGGCCTTGCGCTCTACGTCTTGCCGGTCGCCGGCACGCCAGCGCCGCGGCTCTTCTGGCGCACCTATGGCGGGCGGTTCTTCGAGATCCCCTTCGTCGTCTTTGCCGCGCTCGCCATCGCCCTCATCGTGTACCTGCTGGTCCGCACCCGGCTCGTCACGCGGCTGCTCGCCGTCGGCGACGATGCCCAGGCGGCGTACCAGTCCGGCCTGCCGGTCACCCTCATCCGCATCGGCGGCTATGCGCTCTCCGGTGTCTTTGCCGCGCTCGCCGCGTTCTGCGTTACCGGCGACACGGCGAGCGGCGATCCCCTCGTCGGTGCCAAGATGACGCTCTTCGGCGTCGCCGCCGTGGTGCTCGGCGGCACGGCCCTGTCCGGCGGCTTCGGCACGGTCGTCGGCTCGGCGCTCGGCGCCTTCATCATCGGGCTCATCAACGCACTGGTCTATTTCGTCGGCACGCCGTCGCAATGGCAGAACCTCGTGCAGGGCCTCGTCATCCTCATCGCATTGATGCTCGGCATCATGGTCTCCAGGAGGGCACGGGCATGAGCGCGACGGAGACCACCCCCGTGAAAGGCCCGTCAGTGCTTGCCGTGCTGCGCCAGCCGCTCCTCGTTGCGGTCCTGCTGATCGGCGTCCTGCTCGCCTTCGGCGAGGCGCTGTCGCCGGGCTTTGCTTCCGGCGAGCAGATCCTCCGCCTGCTGGTCGTGGCCTCGCTGCTCGGCCTCGTCGCCGCCGGCCAGAACCTCGTCATCCTCGCCGGCCGGGAGGGCATCGACCTGTCCGTCGGCGGCATCGTTTCCCTCAGCGCCATCGTCGCCGGCAACGTCATGCAGGGCCAGGACGCCAGCATCCCGCTCGCGATCCTTGCCTGCGTTGCCACCGGCGCGCTCTTCGGCTTCCTCAACGGCGTCGGCGTCACCGTCATGCGCATTCCGCCGCTGGTCATGACCCTCGGCATGCTCGGCGTGCTCCAGGGCCTCCTCGTCGTCATCCGCCAGGGCATTCCCTCCGGCAAGGCCGCGCCGGCGCTTGCCGACTTCGTCGCCAGGCCGTTCCTGTTCGGCCTTCCCGGCACGATCTGGCTGTGGGTTGCCGTCGGCCTCTTCATGGCGTTCCTGTTGCGACGGACCGTCTTCGGCCAGCGCGTCTACGCCATCGGCTCCAACGAGCACGCCGCCTTCATGGCCGGCGTGCCGGTCAAGCGCATGCGGGTCGCCGTCTTCACCTTTTCCGGCATCTTCGCGGCCATCGCCGGCTTCTGCCTGCTGGGCTATTCGGGCTCGTCCTTTTCCAATGTGGGCGAGCAGTACATGGTGCCCTCAATCATCGCTGTCGTCTTCGGCGGCACGCCGCTTGCCGGCGGCAAGGGCGGCTATACCGGGACCATGGCCGGCGCAGTGCTGCTCACCATCCTGCAGAGCATCCTGACGACCGTGAACATCGACGAGTCCGGCCGGCAGATGATCTACGGCGCCACCCTCCTCGTCCTCATGCTGTTCTACGGCCGCGGCCGGCGCATGCGCGGCTAGCGGGCAGTCCAGATGACCCGGCGCACCAGGATCAAGGACATCGCGGAAAGGCTGGGCCTTTCGCCGGCGACCGTTTCGCGGGCGCTGGCGGAGAGCCCGCTGGTCGCCAAGGAGACGCGCGACCGGGTCCGCGAGGTCGCCGACGAACTCCACTACCGGCCAAATGTCAGCGCCCGGAACCTGCGCACCAAGCGCTCCATGGCCGTCCTCATGGTGGTGCGCGACGTCGTCAACCCGTTCTACCTGGAGATCCTGAAGGGCGTGGAAGCGACCGCCCGAGCCGCCGGCTATGCCGTCCTCATGGGCAATGCGGAGAACGATCCGGACCGGGAGGACGAGTATTTCGACATGCTCTATGACGGCCACGCCGACGGCATGATCCTGATGACCGGCAAGTGGCCACGGCGCCATCGCAACGCGGTCGAGGCGGGCGGGCTGCCGGTCGTCGTGGCGCTGGAAATGATCGAGGGAAGCCGCCTCCCCCATTTGCAGATCGACAATGAGGGGGCAGCCGCCGAAGCCGTCCGCCACCTCATCGAGATCGGCCATACCCGCATCGCCCATGTCACCGGGCCGCTGCCGGAGGTGATGAGCGTCAAGCGCATGGCCGGCTACATAAGGGCGATGAAGGCGGCCGGGCTCCCCCGTCCCGACGACTATCTGGTCAAGGGCGACTTCTCGCTCCATTCCGGCATGGAGGCGGCGCGCTCGCTGATGGCGCTTGCCGAACCGCCGACCGCGCTCTTTGCCGCCAATGACGAGATGGCGCTCGGCGCCATCCACGAGATGCGCGCCCTCGGCTTCGACGTGCCCGGCGACGTCTCCGTCGTTGGCTTCGACAACCTCTTCCTCTCCGACGTCTTCTTCCCGCCGCTGACGACCGTCGCCCAGCCGCGGGCGGAGATCGGCCGGCGGGCGATGACGCTGCTCCTCGACATCCTTGCCGGCGGCCCGCCGCCGCGCGAGCCCGTCATCGTCCCGACGACCCTTGAGATCCGGGGCACCACGGCCCCCTTGAAAACCCGCACAGACCAGAAACAAGGAGTATGAGCATGTCCGGATTGCCGAAAGACCGCCTTCGCGTTGGATTCGTCGGGTCCGGCTTCATCGCCGAGTTCCACCTGAAGGCGCTCCTCAACGTGCGCAATGTGGATGTCACCGGCGTCTACAGCCGCAATCCGGACAACCGTGCCCGCATCGTCGCCCATGTCGCCGACCTCGGCCTTGGCACCTGCACCAGCTTCGAGAGCCTTGAAGCGATGCTGCAATCGGGCGAGGTCGACGCGATCTGGATCCTGTCGCCGAACTACACCCGCCTCGACATCATGAAAGTCATCCACGCCGAGGTCACCTCGGGACGGTCCAAGGTCTTCGCGGTCGCCTGCGAAAAGCCGCTCGGGCGCACCATCGGCGAGGCGCGCGAGATGGTGCGGCTCGCAGAAGACGCCAAGCTCAACCACGGCTATCTGGAAAACCAGGTGTTCGCGACGCCGGTCATCCGCGGCAAGGAGATCATCTGGCGCCGGGCGGCGTCGACCACCGGCCGGCCCTATCTCGCCCGCGCGGCCGAAGAGCATTCCGGCCCGCACGAGCCCTGGTTCTGGCAGGGCGACAAGCAGGGCGGCGGCGTCCTTTCCGACATGATGTGCCATTCGGTGGAGGTCGCCCGGCATCTGCTCACGGCACCCGACGCGCCGCGCGACTCCCTCAAGGTCAAATCGGTCAACGGCACGGTGGCGAACCTGAAATGGACCCGGCCCGGCTATGCCGACCAGCTCCGCGAGCGCTTCGGCGCCGAGGTCGACTATCGCAACCGGCCATCGGAGGATTTCGCGCGCGGCACCGTCACCCTGGAAGACCAGGACGGCAACGAGGTGATGATCGAGGCAACGACCTCCTGGGCCTATGTGGGGGCCGGACTTCGCATCCAGCTTGAACTCCTCGGCCCGGAATACGCCATGGAGTTCAACTCGCTGGCGACGGGCCTGAAGATCTTCATGTCGCGCGCCGTCTCCGGCGCCGAGGGCGAGGACCTCGTTGAAAAGCAGAACGCGGAACAGGGCCTGATGCCTGTCCTTGAGGACGAACCGGGCGTCTATGGCTACACTGACGAGAACCGGCACATGGTGGAGTGCTTCCGCAAGGGCGAGACGCCGCTGGAAACCTTCCATGACGGGCTTGCGGTCGTCGAAATCCTCATGGGCCTCTACCGCTCGGCGGAGACCGGCGCGAGCGTCGCCTTCCCGGCCCCGGACCTTGAGGACTACGTGCCTGTGGTCGCGCGCACTGGCGCCTGACGATCGCTGCTCTGCCCGGAGCGATGCGGCGGCGTTTATGCCGCATTGATCAAGTCCAGTTCGAATATCTACCTTTCGGCTGCCTTCAACGGCCGACCCGACGGTGACCCATGTCCGCCCCGGCCAGACCTTGCGCGAGATCCCTTGCACGAACGCTTCGCCACAGCCGCGTCGCGCTCTGGGTTTCCGTGCTGGCCATGGTCCTGCAGGTGCTGGCCGCGAGCGAGCACCTGGCGGCCTCCGCATCGCTGATCGGCAGCCGTGACGGCGAGCGTCTCCCCCAGAGCCTGTTCTTCATCTGCACCGGCAACGGCGTTGCCCGGCTCGGCCCGGAAGGCCAGACCGGCGACCGCACCGGCGGTCCCGTCACCAGTTGCCCGATCTGCACCGCCTTTGCCCTCGGCGGCACGGGCGATGTCCCCGACGTCGGCTGTCTTGCCCTGCCCGACGTCGATTTTGCCGCCATCATCGCCGTCCAGCCCGCCGACCTCATCGTCCTTGCCTCGGCGTACCGGCGGGCACCGGCGCGCGGCCCTCCCTTCCCGAACGGTCAGATCACGCTCGTATAGCCGCAGCGTCGCGATGCCGTTCCGTTGATGTGACCGGTCCGGCATCGCCTGACCGCTGTGGCTCGACACCGATCGATTCATTCGGGGAGACACCCATGAAACGCAGGGATTTTCTGAAGACAGCCGGCATTGGCGCGCTGTTCGCCGGGACCGGCATCGTCGGCACGGCAAGCGCGCAGATGCAGGCACCCTGGGCCTGGACGGCCGAACACGGCATCGTCAACAACAACCTGAAGAAAGACCCGAACCCGCTGGAAAACGAGTTCGAGAAGCACGCCCGCTGCACCTATTGCGGCATGGTGCGCAAGCAGTGGAGCCATACGCGGCACCTGATCCAGTATGACGACGACAGCACGGAGGGCACTTGCTCGATCCACTGCCTGTCGATCAGCCTGGCGCTCAACATGGACCGCGGGCCGAAGAACATCTGGGTCGGCGATGCCGGGTCGGACGCCGAGGTGAAGCCGCTCGTCAAGGTCGACGCCGCCCACTACGTGCTCGACGCCAGCAAGCCGGGCACGATGTCCGGCGCCAGCAAGTGGGCCTATGCGGACGCGGAAAAGGCCAAGGCAGCGGCCACCGGCGAGGCCAAGGTCGTCGGCTTCGACGGCGCCCTTGCGGCGGCCTATGCGGACATGGCCAGGAACACCGTCATGATCCGCAAGCGGCGCGCGGAAAAGCGCGCCAAGATGATGAAAAAGAACGCCAACTAGGCCGCGGCGGTGCGAGCCCTCGCACGCCCCGACAATGGACGCGGTGCCGGCTTTTCGCCGGCACCGGAAGGCCTCTTTTGGAAAGAACCCCTCCCATGTGCACCCACCACCACGCCCGCGGCCCGAGCACTGTCGGCCGCCGCCGGTTCCTGATCGGCGCTGCCGGCCTCGTCGCACTCTCCGGACTGATGCTGCCCCCGGCACCGGCCTTCGCCCGGGCCGCGCCCGTCGACCTGCCGCCACCCGGTCCGAACGACACCTGTCCGGTCTGCGGAATGTTCGTTGCCAAATATCCGGACTGGATCGCCACGGTCCTCTTCAGCGACGGCAGCACCGACCATTTCGACGGCGCCAAGGATTTCTTCAAATACCTCAACGACATGGCAAAATATGCCAAGGGTAGGGTCCGGGACGACATCGTCGGCATGGGCGTCACCGACTACTACGCGACGGAACGGATCGACGCACGGGACGCCTATTACGTCCTCGGTTCCGACGTCCTCAGCCCGATGGGCCACGACCTCATCCCGCACCCGACAGCGGAGGACGCGGCCGAGTTCTCCACCGACCATGAGGGCAAGCGGACGCTGCGCTTCGATGAGGTGACGATGCCGATGCTGCTCGACCTCGACAGCGGAAAGTTCGACGGGTGAGCGCCGTGCGCCGGTCCGACCTGGCGATCGGGGCGCTGGCCGTTGCGGCCGCCCTCGCGCTCACCGCGATTGCGCATGCCTTCGTCGCCTCCCGCACGCCGCCGGAATCGCAGGCGGTCAACGCCGCGCTGGTGCGCGATCTCGGCCTCACCGACCTCGTCCTCTTCACCGATGCGCGCTACACGCGCCACCCGTCCGTGGCCGACCTCCACTCCGCCTTCCAGGACCATCCGATGTCGCTCGACCATTTTCCGTCCGGCTCGCTGATCGCGCCGCCGCGGCACATTTTCGGCACCGGGCCGCGCTTTGCGACCGGAGAGGAGATCCCGGAATGATCCGCCAGATCGCCCGCCAGCGCTATCTCGTCGACTTCACGCTCGCCTCCATGATGCGGCGCAAGGTCAAGAACGTCGTCCTCTTCGGCGTCTATTTCCTGATCGTCTTCGTGCTCGCCTCGGTGATGCTGTTCGGCAGCGCGATCCGCCGCGAGGCGGCGCTGCTGCTCGCAAACGCGCCGGAAGTGACCGTCCAGAAGCTGGTCATGGGCCGGCACGACCTGATCTCCGGCGAGCACCTTGAGGCGCTTTCCGCCATTCGCGGCGTGCGCCGGGCCGAGGGTCGGCTCTGGGGCTATCTGTTCGACCGCGGCAACGGCGCCAATTACACCATGATGGTGCCGCCGGCGAGCGACAAGGCCCACGCCCTTGCCCCCGGCGAGGCGATCGTCGGCAGCGGCATCGACCGGGTGAAGACCATCGGGCGCAACGAGTACCTGTTCCTCATCGCCCCGTCGGGCCGGTTCTTCAAATTCACCGTCAAGGACCACCTGCCGGAGGGCTCGGGGCTCGTCGCCGCCGACCTGGTGCTGATTTCGGAACAGGACTATCGCGCCCTCTTCGACCTGCCGGAGGATGTCTATACCGACCTTGCCCTTTCCATCCGCAACGAAAAGGAGGTGGCGACGATCCTCGGCAAGGCGGCCAAGGTCATTCCCAATTCGCGCTTCGTCACCCGTTCGTCCATCGCCAGGACCTACGAGTCCATCTTCACCTGGCGCGAGGGCGTGCTGCTCGCCCTTCTGGGCGCGGCCATCCTCGCCTTCGCCATCCTCGCCTTCGACAAGGCCTCGGGCCTTTCGGCGGAAGAGCGCCGGGAGATCGGCATCCTGAAGGCCGTCGGCTGGGAGACCTCGGACGTCCTCACCTCCAAGTTCTGGGAGGGCGCGCTGATCTCGCTCGGCGCCTTCCTCTTCGGCCTGATCGCCGCCTATGCCCATGTGTTCTTCTTCCAGGCCGGGCTCCTGGAACCGGTCCTGAAGGGCTGGGCGGTGCTCTATCCGGACTTCCGGCTGACGCCGCATATCGACCCCCTGCAGGTGACCACCCTCGCCTTCTTCACGATCGTTCCCTACACCGCCGCGACGATCATCCCGATCTGGCGGGCGGCGATAACCGATCCGGACACGGTAATGCGATGATCGAGCTCCAGGACGTCACCAAGGTCTACAATGAGGGCCACCAGAACGCCTTTGCGGCAATCCGCGGCGTCGGCATCACCGTCGGCAACGACCTCACCGCCGTCTTTAAGGGGCCGAGCGGCTCCGGCAAGACAACTCTGCTGACGCTCATCGGCTGCCTGGCGCGCCCGACCTCGGGCCGGGTCACCCTCAACGGCGAGACCATCTCCGGCCTGCCGGAAAAGTTCCTCACCGAGATCCGCCGCAAGACCTTCGGCTTCGTGTTCCAGCGCTTCAACCTGATCCGCGGCCTCAGCGCCCGGGAGAACGTCATGCTGCCGGCCTATCCGCTCGGCCTCGACCACGGGGCCCTGACGCGCCGCGCCGACGAGCTGCTTGCCCATCTCGGCCTCGGGTCCAAGGGCGGGCTCAGCGTGGAGCACCTTTCCGGCGGCGAGGCGCAGCGGGTGGCGATCGCCCGCGCCCTCGTCAACGATCCGGAATACGTCATCGCCGACGAGCCGACGGCGAATCTCGATACCAAGCTGACGGCGCAGTTCCTCGACATCGTCCGGACGCTCCGGGCCGAGGGCAAGACCGTCATCATGACCTCGCACGACCCGCGCATCTGGCAGGCCGACATCGTCGACCGGGTGATCACCCTGGAAGACGGCCTGCTGACGGCGGACGAGAAAGGCGGCAACGCGGCATGATCTTCCATCCGCCGATCCTTGCCATCCTCATCGCCTCGACCCTGTCGCTCGTCACCCTCGTCTGGGCCTCCGGCTTTGCCGCCAGGCTGGTGCGCAGATGGGACGTTTCGAGCGGCCATGCCGGCCAGATCGCGCTGGAAAAGCGCACCTATCTGGTCTCCACCGCCCTCGTCTTCGTGCTGGCGCTGGAAGCCGTGTCGCTGATCCTTTTCGTCGAGAATGCCGAACGCATGTCGGTGCTCTTCGTCGGGGCGATGTGCGCGATCGGCACCCTCAACGTCAACGCCTACGGCTTTCCGGCGCTGATCCTGAAGGTGGCGCTGTTCTTCGGCGCCGCCGTCTGGCTGATCGTCAACCATGCCGACGGGCTCGGCCGGGACTATCCGCTGACCCGGTTCAAATACGGCCTCCTGATCGCGCTCTCCCCCCTCGTCGTCGCCGTCGCGGCCGTCCAATTCGCCTATTTCTACAATCTGAGGGCCGACGTCATCACCTCGTGCTGCTCACGGGTGTTCGTGCCGAATGCCGGCGGGCTGGAAGCCGACCTGTCGAGCCTCGATCCGGCGCTGGCGCTGGCGCTTCTGTTCGGCGGGCTCGGCGTCATCGCGGCGCTGGCGCTTGCGGCGCTGAGATGGCGCGCGGCCCGGCTCGCCTACGCGATCGCCAGCGTCCTTTACTTCGCCATCGGCCTTTCCGCGGTGATCTCGGTGGTCTCGCCCTATATCTACGAGCAGTTCCACCACCACTGCCCGTTCTGCATCCTGAAGCCGGAATACGGCTATATCGGCTACTGGCTCTACCTGCCTCTGTTCGTCGGAACGGCGAGCGGGCTCGGCCTCGGCGCCCTGTCGCTGAAGGCAACGCCCACGAGCCTCCAAGACGCCCTGCCGCCGTACCGGAGGCGCCTGATCCTCGCATCCGTTGCCGGCTTCGGCCTCTTCGGCGCGGTCGCGCTCCTCGCCATCCTGCGCTCCAACCTGATCATGTTCGGGTAACGACGCCGACTTGCGGCGCAAGCGGGCCCCTTGGCGAAACGGCCGGAGTGTGGGAAGGGTTCAGCCTTGCGGCCCCTTCGCGCGGCCGGATCCTTTCACGACAAGACGACAGAAGCATGCACACTCCCCTTTCCGGCATCCGCGTCCTCGACCTCACCAACGTGCTCGCCGGCCCGTTCTGCTGCCACCAGCTCGCCCATTTCGGCGCTGAGGTCATCAAGGTCGAGGCGGTCGGCCGCGGCGACCTCGCCCGCCAGCTCGGCGCCGACGCCGAGCTCAACGCAGCCGGCATGGGCGTTTCGTTCCTCGCCCAGAACGCCGGCAAGAAGTCGGTGACGCTCAACCTCAAATCGCCCAAGGGCAAGGACCTCCTGAAGCGGCTGGTCGCGACCGCCGACGTGCTGGTGGAGAATTTCCGCCCCGGCGTGATGGACCGGCTGGAGCTCGGCTACGAGGTGCTGAAGGCGGTCAACCCGAAGCTCATCTATTGCGCGATCTCCGGCTTCGGCCAGGACGGGCCGTGGGTGCACCGGCCGGCCTATGACCAGATCATCCAGGGCTCGTCCGGCGTCATGTCGATCACCGGCGACGAGAATTCCGCCCCACTGCGCGTCGGCTATCCGATCGCCGATACCGTCGGCGGCATGACCGCGGCCTTCGCCGTCACCGCGGCGCTGAACGCCAGGGAGCGCGGCACCTTCATCGACGTCTCCATGCTGGAGGCGACCGTCGCCACCATGGGCTGGGTGGTCTCCAACTACCTCAACGCCGGCGTCGCGCCGGAACCGCACGGCAACGAGAACGTCACCTCCGCGCCGTCGGGCGCGTTTAAGACCGCCGACAGCCTCCTCAACATCGCCGCCAACAAGGACGAGCAGTGGCAGTTGCTCGCCAACCATCTCGGCCGCCAGGACCTTTTGGAGCGACCGGAATTCGCCACCCGCGAGGACCGCAAGGCGCACCGGGAGGAATTGAAAGCCGAACTTGAAAAGACGCTCTCGGCGCGCCCGGCCCGGGCCTGGGCCAAGGAACTCAACCGCATCGGCGTTCCGGCCGGCGCCGTCCTCACCGTGCCGGAGGTTCTCGGCATGCCGCAGATCGCCGAGCGCGGCATGCTCGGCACCTACGCGAACGTTCCCGGCGTCGGCCGCGACGTCACGGTGGTGCGCACCGGCGTCAAGGTCGACGGCGAGGCGCCGCAAGTGCCCGCGCCGCCGCCGACGCTCGGCCAGCACAATCTTGATATCTACGGCGAACTGGGCCTTGGCGCCGACGAGATCGCGGCCCTTGCCGAGGAGGGTGTGATATGAGCGACGTTTCCGACTGGTGGCGCACCGACATCATCGACATGGAGCCGGGCGTCATCCGCTTCCGCGGCCATGCCATCGAGGACCTCATCGGCAATGTGTCCTTCCCGCAGATGATCTGGCTGATGACGCGCGGCTCGCTGCCTAACGAGGGCGAGGCGCGGCTGCTGGAGGCGGCCCTCGTTGCCGCCGTCGACCACGGCCCCCAGGCGCCCTCCATCGCGACGGCGCGAATGGCGGTGACCTGCGGCCTTGCCCTCAACAACGCGCTCGCCAACGCCGTCAACATGCTCGGCGACGTCCACGGCGGGGCCGGCGAACAGGCGGTGGAACTCTATACGGCCATCGCCGAGGCCGGCGGGCCGGACCATGCCGGGGCCGAGATCGACCGCTGGCAGGCTGAGCGCACCAAATTCGTCCCCGGCTTCGGCCACCGCTTCCACAAGCCGGTCGACCCGCGCGCGCCTCGGCTGCTGGCGCTGGTCGACGAGGCCGCCGGCGAGGGCGTCTGCTCGGGCGATTTCGCGGCTATCGGCCGGGCGGTCGAGGCGGAACTTGCCGCCCGCAAGGGCAAGCCGGTGCCGATGAACATCGACGGGGCGACCGCCGTCATCTACGCCGAGCTCGGCTTTCCCGCCCCCCTCGCCCGTGGCCTCTTCTGCCTCTCGCGCTCCGTCGGCGCCGTCGCCCACGCCTGGGAACAGATGCAGCAAGGCGGCCGCAACAAGGGCCCGACCCCGCCGCAGTACCGCTGGACCTATACGGGGCCGAAGGAGGCGGGGGAGTAGAGCGCGCGTCGCTAACGATGGTTTTTTTCGCTCACGGCCGAGCGCTCGCTACGCTCGCTGGCCTCCGCGGGGGCGGCGCATGGGCGCCGGCGGCCGGTCGGCCTTGCGAAGCCTCGTGGCTTCGACGTGCATCGCACCACCCTCCATCGTCATCCCGGGCGGAGCGAAGCGGAGACCCGGGATCTATTGTCCCTGTCCGCGCGGTATGCCGGATGTTGATGCGCGCCGCCCCTGGATTGCTTCGCTGCGCTCGCAATTGTGCAAGTTCACGAATTCGGTGATGGGTTTTCGGTTTTCTTTTGATCGGCGAAGGCCTTTGGGGGGATGTTTCCGATCGCCTGGTGGGGCCTGA